>DATJCV010000143.1:0-1649 GCA_035497775.1 Burkholderiaceae bacterium
ACAGTCGATGAGGCGCGGCTTCCCACTCGAATTCGTTAGCCGCACCGATACCGGGCTGGTGCGCGCAGCCAACGAGGATGCGGTGGCAGTCAGCGCGGCGCACGGGCTGGCGGTGCTGGCCGACGGCATGGGTGGTTATTCGGCCGGTGAAGTCGCCAGCAACATCGCCACCACCGTGATTTGCCAGACCGTCGAGAAGCGACTCGGCAAGCGCAGCTGGCGGCGCGCGCCAGGCGCCAGCGCGGTGCGGCAGCTGCTGACTAGTGCCGTCGAATTCGCCAACGATGCGATCCTCGTCAGCGCCCGGCGCCAGCCGGAGCATGCTGGCATGGGCACCACGCTGGTCGTTGCGCTGTTTCACCATAGCCAGGTCGCCATTGCCCACGTCGGCGATTCGCGCGCCTACCGCCTGCGCCAGGGCCGCCTGGAGCAATTGACGCATGATCACTCGCTGCTGCAGGAAGAACTCGACGCCGGCCTGATCAGCCCGGAGCAGGCGCGCTTCGCCGACCACAAGAACCTGGTCACGCGGGCGGTCGGCATCGAGCCGGCGCTCGCGGTTGAAATCCACCAACATCAGATCGCTGACGGCGATCTTTACTTGCTGTGCTCGGACGGCCTGTCCGATATGCTGGCCGATGAAGAAATCGCGGCACTGGCCCAGGACGCCGATCTGCAGCATGCCGCCGACGTGCTGGTGCAGCGCGCCAACCAGCTCGGCGGACATGACAATATTTCCGTCATCCTGGCCCGGGTGCTACCCCGACCGCATACTCAGGGGCCATCCCAGCATCAATCCGGCAAGGCAGCATGGCCCGGGCTGCTGGCCTGGCTCCCCCACTGGATCAAGTAACATGCGCGCAGAAAAAAAAACCGCCAGCATCACGCTGCTGCTCGACGACGCCGAATTGCAGCAGTTGGCGCTGAACCGCGAACGCATCACCATCGGCCGCCGCCCGTATAACGACATGGTGCTGGATCATCCCGCAGTCAGCGCCGAACACGCCGTCATCGTCACCATTTTTAACGATTCCTTCCTGGAAGACCTGAACAGCACCAATGGCACCCTGGTCAACGGCCAGCCGGTGAAAAAGCATTTCCTGCAAAACGGCGATGTCATCGAAGTGGCCGCCTACACAATCCGCTACCGCGCCGAACCGCAGGAGCCGGCCGCTTCCTCGCCGCGCCGGCGCGCCCGCATCAAGGTCCTGGCTGGTCCCGGCACCGGCCGCGAACTGCTGCTGAGCAAGCCACTGACCAGCATCGGCCGCCCCGGCGTACAAGTCGCCGTGCTCCTCGAGCGTCCGCATGACTATTGCATCGCCCACATTGAAGGCGACGCCCATCCGCTCCTGAACGGCAAATCGGTCGGCACCTCGGCCACGCCGCTGGCGTCGGGTGACGTGATTGAGTTGTCGGGGACGCAGTTGCAGTTTGTGCTGGAGTGAGTTGCGTGCCTTTTTTGCAACATGTTGCAAAAAGGAATTTGACAATTTTTTACCTTGTGACAAATACTGTCACCCGCAGGGTTGGCAAACTGACGGAAAATTCACATATTTATGACAGTCATGTGACATTTCGCCATAACGCTGCCTGGCACGCCAATTGCTCATAAGAAATTGGCGAATGCCCAATTTACCCAAGGAGGA
>DATJCV010000144.1:0-1612 GCA_035497775.1 Burkholderiaceae bacterium
GCGCTCGCAGATTTTTTGTTCGAAAGAAGGCATTCCAAAACGGATAGAAGCGCAAGCAGTCCTTGCGATCCGCGATTATACGGCGCACGCCGGCAGCAACCGGCTTGTCTGCGGCGCACCACATCGATCGCGTCGGCAACGCTTGATACCGCGGCGCGCATGCAGTGGCGCCCGGCGCAAGAAAGCGACTCAGGACGGCTTGCGCTTGCGTGCGGCAGCAGGCTTAGCCGGCTTGGTCTTGGCGGCCGGCGCCGCGCTAGTCGGTGGATGGCTGGCGGATTGGCTGACGGCATTGCTGACCGCTTGCTGGAATTGCTCCTGCAACACGTTCCACCAGGCCACCGGATTGACTGGCGCCGCGCTCAAATCCGGCGTGCTGACCGTGGATTCCGGCTCCGGTGCGCTCCTGTGCGTGAATTCGAAGGGTGGCCTGGCAGGCGGCGGCGTCGATGCTTCTTGCACCGGCGCTGCAAACGGCGATTCGAACGGCACCGGCGGCTCGGCTTTTGATTCGCCCTGCGTACCCGGTACGCCGATTGCTGCGCTCATCGATTGCAATGCGGCAATCGTGCCGCTTTGCACTTCCAGTGCCTGAATCGTGCCGCGCAGCATATTCATGTTGAGCGATAGCCAGGATTCGACCGCCTTCAGATCGGCAATTTTCTTGTTGACTTCATCGATCGACAGCGTCGGCACGGCCATCCCGGGCACGCCCATGTTGCCCCACATCTTCTTGACGAAATCCAGTGTATCGGTCATCGCGCCAAGAGCTGCAATCCCGGGCGGGTTTGATTTTTCCATGCGCTCCTCCGTGAAAGAAGACCACTTCAGTCCGGCAGATGCGTGCATCGCAGCAAACTGCAATCCTGCCGTCGTGCGAAATTCCCACGCACGCCTCAATACCATGATGCCACGCTTTGCACCACGCGGACATATCCTGTCGCAGCACACCAGCCATCACTTTATGCGAGCGCAAGCAAACCGCGGCTGGCAGCAGCAACGCCGGTTTACAATGGATGGCGCCACTGACGCCGTGTCAGGGCCGTGACCGTATCCAGCCATTTTCGATGACCGATTTTCCGCTACCGGCTCGTCTCGCGCCACCCGCTGCCTCCAGGCGCTGGATCGTGCTGCTGGCACTCTCTATCCTGATGCATGTGCTGGTGCTCGGCTGGGGTTCGGATAGCCTGCGCTTTCCGACGCCGCATGCCGCCCCACAGCCGCTGCTGGACGCCACGTTACTGGCGCCAGCTCCACCACTCCCGACACCGCCGGCGCCCGCCGTACCGCATGCCGCCGCCCCGCCACACCTGCTTCGGCGGCCGCCCGCCGCGCGACCACGGATGCCAGCCCCGACTGCAACGGCAATGACGCCGGAGCCAGCAACTCCGGCACCGGCTGTTGTTCCAGACAGCGCCTACCAGGTGCCCGATGGGCCGCTGCCATCGATACCGATGGTTAATGTCGGCATCGGCAACGGTGGCGGCAGCGCCACCGATTCGCCGGCTTCGATCACGGGAAAAATGCCGGCCGGCCCGCAGTACCAGGTCAATCCGCCACCGTCGGCCGCTCTGCAATACGACGTCGAGGCATGGCGCGAAGGGCAGCGCGT
>DATJCV010000145.1:0-7711 GCA_035497775.1 Burkholderiaceae bacterium
CAAGTCGACATTTCGAACCAGACATTGGCGCAGGCGGAAGCGCAGTACCGCCAGGCGCAGGCGCTGGTGCGATCGGCGCGCGCCGGTCTATTCCCGACCGTCTCGGCCAGCGTTGATGCCAGTCGCTCGTCGGCCGGCGTCAGCGCCAGGACAGCTACGGCCACGACTACAACCACGGCCGCCAACGCGCGTGCGAGCGGTCCGCTCAATAATTATTCCCTGGCGCTCGACGCCAGTTGGGAAACCGACCTATGGGGCCGGGTGCGGCGCACGGTCGAGGCGAACCGGGCCAGCGCCCAGGCCAGCGCCGCCGATCTGCAAGCGGCGCGTCTCAGCGCGCAGGCGCAACTGGCACAAGACTACCTGCAACTGCGGGTGCTGGATGCGCAGCAAAAACTGCTGGACGACACCATCGCCGCCTATCAAAGATCGCTGCAGCTGACGCAAAACCAGTACGCGGTCGGAGTCGTCGCCAAGGCCGACGTCATCCAGGCGCAGACGCAACTGAAAACCACGCAGGCGCAGGCGCTGGACGTCGGCGTGCAGCGTGCGCAACTGGAGCATGCGATCGCGCTGCTGATCGGCCAGCCGGCCTCGACTTTTTCGATTCCGCGCGCGCCGCTGGTCGCCGTGATGCCGGCCATTCCGCTCGGCGTACCGTCGGCGCTGCTGGAACGGCGGCCCGACGTCGCCGGCGCCGAACGCCGGATGGCGGCTGCCAACGCGCAGATCGGCGTCGCCAAAGCGGCGTATTTTCCGGATCTGACGCTATCGGCTTCGCTTGGTTATCAGAGCAGCAGTTTCGCCAACTGGCTGACGCTGCCGAACCGCATCTGGGCGCTCGGCCCGGCGCTGGCGCAAACCTTGTTCGATGGCGGTCTGCGGCACGCCCAGACCGATGCCGCGATCGCCGCCTACGACGCCGATGTGGCACTCTACCGGCAAACAGTGTTGGGCGGCTTCGGCGAAGTGGAAGACAATCTGGCGGCGCTGCGCATCCTGGAGCAGGAGGCGCAAGTCCAGGATGAGGCGCTGCAGCTGGCGCGGCAATCGGTGCTGCTGACCACCAACCAGTACCGGGCCGGGACCGTCAGCTACCTGAATGTGGTGACGGTGCAAGCCACCGCGCTGGCCAGCGAAAATGCCGCGCTGGGTATCCTCAACCGGCGCCTGGCCGCCAGCGTGCTGCTGATCAAGGCGCTGGGCGGCGGCTGGAACTCCGACCTGATACATTGAACGCGCAATCTGCGCCACCGGCGGCCGGCTGGCCTTGAATTTTGCCGATGCAGGCGACACCTGGCCAATATTCAAGCAAACATCTTTAATCCTCAAGGAAGAGCTATGACCCAGGAAATCGTGTTCGACCCCTATCTGGAATCCCGCAAGAACCTGGCCTGGTGGCTATACATCTTTCACGCGGCCAGCCTGGTGTTTTCGATGGGCCTGTTTTCCTTCATCCCGCTGATCATCAGCTATGTCAAGCGCCCGGAAACGGCGGGCACTTTCGTCTACAGCCACCACAGCTGGCAAATCCGCTCGTTCTGGTGGTTCCTGGTCTGGAGCGCGATCGGCTGGATCTGCATTTTCACCATCATCGGCGTCGTGATTGGCATCCCGATCCTGGCCGCCGCCTGGGTGTGGAAGGCCTACCGGCTGATCCGCGGGCTGGTTGACCTCAACAACAACAAGCCAATGCCGGCTTAAGCTAAAAATTTCCTTTAAGCATCAAAATAATCCGGGGTGTTGTATTTCTAGCCGCTGCTTGGGATCTTTTCACCCTGGACGATGAAAATTTCAATTAACCATTTTGCGCGTCTGGTCTTTCGTGTAAATTATTGCAATACGTTAGTTATTGCGGTATCTGCCTCCAAAATGCACTATCTACTCCTTAAAAATTGCCTTACGGCAATTATTAATAGCCCCAGCCGCTGTCTCCGGCCAGGAATTCATTACCGTAATTAAAATAAGGAAACGGCCACGCTCTGACGCGGCCGTTTCCTTATTTGCACATGATTAGCCGGCAAAACCGTGAATCCGATCCTTTCCTGAAAGAAAGCGACCATGCGCACCAATCTGCCGGTAACAAATATTGAGTACGATCGGCCGAAAAAACCGTAAACCCAGTCCCCCTGAAGAAAGCGAACATGCGCACCAATCTGCCGGTAACGAATGTTGAGTACGTTTTGAAAGATTCGGAAACGATCGTGTCGAAGACCGATCTGCGCGGCAAAATCACCTACGTCAATGCCGATTTCGCCAGGATCAGCGGCTTTTCCGAAGAAGAACTGATCGGCGCTCCGCAAAATATCGTGCGCCACCCCGACATGCCGCCGGAAGCGTTCAAGGATTTCTGGCATGCGCTGAAAAGCGGCCATGCCTGGACCGGACTGGTTAAAAACCGCTGCAAAAATGGCGACCATTACTGGGTCGAAGCCAATGCCGCGCCGATCATCGAAAACGGAAAAATCGTCGGCTACTCGTCGGTCAGGGTCAAGCCGAGCCGCGAGCAGGTGCAGGCGGCGGAGCAAGCCTACCGGGCGATCAGGGCCGGCAACCGATCCCTCGAAATTCGTCACGGCGCGGTCGTGCGACGCACGCGACTTGGCCGTTTCAACCCGGTGCAGGCCTTGTCCCTCAAAGCAAAAATAGGCATCTCGTCTGCGATCCTGATGCTGCTGTTTGCGCTCAACCTGGCAGCATTGGCATTGGGGGACGGGCAACACCACGGCTGGTCGGCCATTACCTTGGCGGCCGGCGTGGTTCTGGCCGCCTTGTCCGGGTTCATGCTGCACCGGGAAGCAATCCTCCCCCTTGAACGCGTGTGCCGCGACATTCGCCGCATGAGCGAAGGAGACCTGGCAGGAAAAATAGAATCGAACGGCAGCGACGAACTGACCCGGCTCACGCAAGCGTTGCGCGTGCTCCAGACCAATGTGAAGCTGCTGGTCGGACAGATCCGGGAAGTTACGGAATTCGTCAACACCGGAGCGACTGAGATCGCCTCCGGCAATATCGATCTGTCGGCGCGCACCGAAGAACAGGCCAGCTCGCTGGAAGAAACCGCGTCCTCGATGGAAGAGCTAACCGGTACCGTCAAGCAGAATGCCGATAACGCGGGCGAGGCGAACCGGCTGGCGGCGTCGGCCGCCGAGATTGCCGTGCGCGGCGGCCACGCGGTCAACCAGGTTGTCGACATGATGGGATCGATGAATGAAAGCTCGCACAAGATCGTGGACATCATCGGCGTCATCGACGGCATTGCCTTCCAAACCAATATCCTGGCCTTGAACGCGGCGGTGGAGGCGGCGCGCGCTGGCGAGCAGGGGCGCGGCTTTGCCGTGGTGGCCGCCGAAGTGCGCACCCTGGCGCAACGCTCGGCGGCCGCGGCCAAGGAAATCAAGATTCTGATCGACGACTCGGTACACAGGGTCGATGCCGGAAGCAAGCTGGCCGACGACGCCGGCCAGACCATGCAGCAGATTGTCGCCTCGGTGAAACGGGTGGCCGGCTACATCACCGACATCACCTCCGCCAGCCGGGAGCAAAGCGCGGGGATCGAACAAGTCAATCAGGCGATCACGCAGATGGATGATGTGACGCAGCAAAATGCCGCCCTGGTGCAGCAGGCGGCGGCGGCGGCGGAAAGCCTGCAAACGCAGGCAGTCAAGCTGGCGCAGTTGGTCGATGCGTTCAAACTCGTCGCCGGCGGATCAGCGGCGCAAGGCAGATTCGCGCATGGCGCCGCGCCGGCCCTCCGGCTGCGCGCGCTCGGCCGCGCATGACAGGGCAATGCGCATCCCGGCGGGAGCGGCCCGATCGGCGCAGAGGCCGCGTCCACCTTGCGGCGAAACTGTATACTCAGACATATGACGGCTGATTGCGCTCATAAAACAATCGTTTTTACCGCATACTCATGCAGTATCCGAATTCCTGCTACATCCTCGCATGCGGCCGACGGCGCCGGAGGCACCGCGCAAACGGCGCCCGCAATCAGGTCAGGTCGCGCCCAAGGCCGTCAGCGCCTGCTCGATGTCCGCGATCAAATCTTCCGGCTGTTCCAGCCCAATGTAGAAGCGCACCAGTTGCCCGCTCTCGCTCCAGTTCTGGCGCATGCCCGCCATCCGGTACGGAACGCACAGGCTGTGCGCGCCGCCCCAGCTATAGCCGATCTTGAACAACTGCAGGCTGTCGATGAAACGGTCGGTTTGCGCCTCGCCGTAACGCGGCTCGAAGATCACCGAAAACAGGCCGCCGGCGCCGGAAAAATCGCGCTGCCAGATTGCATGGCCGGGGCAATCCGGGAACGCCGGATGCAGCACCTTGGCGATTTCGGGCCGGCTCTTTAGCCACGTCGCCACCCGCTGCGCGCCGGCGTCGTGCGCCGCGAAGCGCAACCGCATGGTCGGCAAGCTGCGCAACACCAGATAGGCGTCATCCATGCCGACCCCGAAGCCGAGCCGCATGTGGGCGCGCTCGATTCTGTGCGTCAATTCGGCGTCGCGCGTGATGATCGCGCCCATCAGCACGTCCGAGCCGCCCGACTGGTATTTGGTCAGCGCCTGCATCACGATGTCGACCCCATGCTCGAAGGCGCGAAAGGCGATGCCCGCCGACCAGGTGTTGTCGAGCGCGACCAGCACGCCTTTGTCATGTGCGGCGCGGCAGATGGCCGGGATGTCCGGCACTTCCATCGACACCGAACCCGGCGCCTCGGTCCAGATAAGGCGCGTATTCGGCAAGATCAGCTCGGCGATGCCGGCGCCAATCAGTGGATCGTAATAACGCGCGCTGATGCCGAAATCCTTGGCCAGCCAGTTGCCGAGTTCCCGGTTCGGGTTGTATACATTGTCGGGCAGCAGCACGTCGTCGCCGCTTTTCAGCAGCGCGAAGTCCACCATTGCGATCGCCGCCAGCCCGGAGGGCGCCAGGATGCAATGCGTGCCATCCTCGATCGCCGCCAGCCGCGCTTCCAGCGTGAAGGAAGTCGGCGTGCCGTGCAGGCCGTAGGTATAGCCGGATTTTTCCTGCCAGTTGCGCGAGCGCAGTGCCGCGACATTGGCAAACAGCACGGTGGAGGCATGGTGGATTGCTGGCTGCAAGGCGCCAAAGCCGGGAGGCGGCGTGTAATCGCTGTGGATCAATGCGGTTTGCGGGGATGTGTTCGAACTCACGTCTACCTCCGGTAACAGGATTCGTGGTGATCGTGGCGGCCGCGCCGCAATCCTTATATGGACGCCGGGCTCAAGGCTTGGCCACGGACGGCAGCGGGCGCGCGGACGATTTTTTCGGCACGGCCGTGGTCTTGAGCGGCAACAGCTTCAGCCTGAACGGCTTCTCGACCGACCCGTCGAACGACGACCAGAGGCCCTTGAAGGTATCGCCCTCGAAATTGCCCTCCCACTGGCCGGAGACGTTCTGGCCATTCTCGGACTCTTCCAGGAAGATCGCGCCATTGCGGTCGAATTCGCCGGCCAGCAGGATTTTCTGCGAGCGGCCAAACACGAAGTATTCGCCTTCCAGCCCTTCGCGCATGTCTTCCTTCTGGCGCAGGCTGGCCTGGATGGCGAGCTCGCCCAGTTCACCCCGAAACACCGGAGCGCTGGCAAACAGCTTCTCCATCGCCGATGGCGCCTCGGTCGCCGGCGCGGCAGCCTGCGGGGCAGCGGCCGGCACGGCCTGCTGGCCGGCTGCCGTCGCGGCCGCCCCGGTCAGGAGCAGGCCCAGGCACAACGCGCGCATCATGCCGCCGCCCACAGGTCATGCGCGTCGGCAGCGGTGACCGTGACATCGACGAAATCGCCGACCGCCAGCTTGCGGTGCGGCTCGTACGGTGCCTTTACATACACCACGCCATCGATCTCCGGTGCATCGGCGGCGGAGCGTCCGATGGCGTTGCCGCCGCGTTCCAGTTCATCGATCAAGACGCGCAGGGTCGTGCCGACTTTCGCCCGCAGGCGCTTCTTCGAAATTTCTTCCTGCAGTTGCATCACGCGCCCGCGTCGTTCTTCGCGCAGCTCTTCCGGCACCGGATCGGGCAGCAGATTGGCGCTGGCGCCTTCCACCGGCGAATAGGCGAAGCAGCCCAGGCGGTCGATTTCCGCTTCCTTCAGGAAATCCAGCAGGTATTCGAATTCGGCTTCGGTCTCGCCCGGAAAACCGGCGATGAAGGTGGAACGAATCGTGATATCCGGGCACAGCGCGCGCCAGGCGCGGATGCGTTCGATATTCTTTTCGCCGCTGGCGGGCCGTTTCATGCGCTTCAGCACATCCGGATGCGCATGCTGCAACGGCACGTCCAGATACGGCAGCACCTTGCCTTCAGCCATCAGCGGAATGATCTGGTCGACATGCGGATACGGATACACATAGTGCAGGCGCACCCAGGCGCCGTAGTGTGCGGCCAGTTCGCCCAGCGCCGTCACCAGCTGCGTCATGTGGGTCTTGACCGGCTTGCCGTTCCAGAAACCCATGCGGAACTTGACGTCGACGCCGTAGGCGCTGGTGTCCTGCGAAATCACCAGCAGTTCCTTGACGCCGGCCTTGAACAGATTTTCTGCTTCCAGCATGACGTCGGCGATCGGACGCGACACCAGGTCGCCGCGCATCGACGGAATGATGCAAAAGCTGCAGCGGTGATTGCAACCTTCCGAAATCTTCAGATAGGCGAAGTGCTTCGGCGTCAGCTTGATGCCTTGCGGCGGCAACAGGTCGAGAAAAGGGTCATGCAGCTTCGGCAAATGCAGATGCACCGCATCCATTACCTCAGTCAGCGCATGCGGCCCGGTCACCGCCAGCACCTTCGGGTGCACCTTATGGATGATGTCGTTGCCGTCGGCGTCCCGCTTGGCGCCAAGGCAGCCGGTGACGATCACCTTGCCGTTCTCGTGCAGCGCCTCGCCGATCGCATCCAGCGATTCCTGCACGGCGGCGTCGATGAAGCCGCAGGTATTGACAATCACCAGGTCGGCGCCGTCATAGGACTTGGCGGTCTCGTAGCCTTCCGCGCGCAACTGGGTCAGGATCTGCTCGGAATCGACCAGTGCCTTGGGGCAGCCGAGTGAAACGAAGCCTACTTTGGGGGCGGTTTGGGAAGCGTCAGGCATAAAAAAGGGGCACAAAAGCGAAGCCGCTATTGTACCCGTTGTACCCGTCCCCTTGCCGTCGATGGCTGCCGCGACGCCCGGCTCCTGCTGGTGGCGCGAGCCGGTGCCGGGCTATTTTCCCTTGTCCATCGGTGGAAATGGGAAGGAGCCGAACATGTGCTTGGTCTGGTTTTGCATCTGCTCCTGCATCTGGATGAACAGATTTTTGCTCTGGTCGATGTAATTGGTCATCATGCCTTGCATCATCGGCGCCTGTACGTTCATGAACTGGGTCCACATTTCGGGGCTGAACGGCTTGCCCTCGTACAGTCCTTTCGAATTTTCCGCCAGCTTGTTCTGGATGTCGATGAAGGCCTGGATATTTTTTTCCAGGTAGGAACCCATCATGCCCTGCATGGCGTGGCCGTAGTAACGGATGATCTGCGACAGTGCGCCGCTGGAAAACATCGGCGTGCCGCTGGCTTCCTCTTCCAGGATGATTTGCAAAAGGATGCTGCGTGTCAGGTCTTCATTGCTTTTGGCGTCGACCACGGTGAACTCTTCGTTATCGAGCACTAGCTGCTTGACGTCGGCGAGCGTGATGTAGGAACTGGTCTGGGTATCGTACA
>DATJCV010000146.1:0-7229 GCA_035497775.1 Burkholderiaceae bacterium
AGCAACGTCGCCGCCTGGCGGCCGAGCGCTTCCGGCGCATCGGCCGGGCCGCTGATATCGGCGCTGGCGATGCGCTGTCCGTCCGGCGTGGCGACCATCGCGCGCAAGCGCATGGCAGCGCCATCGACGGTGGCAAACGCCGCCAGCGGAATTTGGCAACTGCCGCCGAATATTTTCGACAGGCTGCGCTCCGCCGCTACCGCCTGCGCGGTCGCCGCATGATTGAGCGGCGCCAGCACCTGGCGCAGATCGGCGCGCGCGCTCAGGATTTCGATCGCCATCGCGCCCTGCCCCGGCGCCGGCAGACTTTGTTCGGGTTCGATGAAGGCACGGATGCGTTGCGGCAATCCGAGCCGCTTCAGTCCGGCCGCCGCCAGGATGATCGCCGCGTATTCACCGCGATCGAGCTTGCCGAGCCGGGTGTCGAGATTGCCGCGCAGCGGCTGGATCACCAGGTGCGGATAACGAGCGGCGATCAGCGCCTGCCGCCGCAGGCTGCTGGTGCCGACCACGGCGCCGTCCGGCAAGGCGTCGAGCGATGCATAGTCGTTGGAAACGAAGGCGTCGCGCGGGTCTTCACGCTCCAGCACGGCAGCCAGATCGAATTCCGGCGGCAATTCCATCGGCACGTCCTTCAACGAATGCACCGCCAGATCGGCGCGGCCTTCGGCCATCGCGACTTCCAGCTCCTTGACGAACAGCCCCTTGCCGCCGACCTTGGACAGGGTACGATCCAAGATCTGGTCGCCGCGCGTGGTCATGCCCAGAATTTCTATGTTGCAGTGCGGATATAATTCAGCGAGACGCGTACGCACATGCTGCGCTTGCCACATGGCGAGCCGGCTTTCGCGCGATGCGATAACCAGCTTCGAAGGATCGGATGTTTTCAAGACAGGCTCTTTCTCGGTTCGGGAGGGCCGCCGCACAATGTGCGGTGAATCCGCGCAGCGGCACTGGTTTGAACAGGCTTTCGGATACCGTCGAGCGGTGTCACGAGCGTGGTCGGAGGTAGTGGCTGGTCCGCGCTTCCAGCTGCGAAGTTTAACATGCGCCGTCTTGCAAACTGCCGGCTGAAGCCATCACCGCTTTCCCAACTCTGACGAAACCGTTCATCATGGCAAAAAAACCCGGCATCCCGCCCCGCGCCGCCAAATCTGCTGCCGACAAGGACGCGCCTCTGAAGGAAGATATCCGCCTGCTCGGCCGCCTGCTGGGCGAAGTGCTGCGCAATCAGGAAGGCGATACGGTGTACGGCGTGGTCGAAACCATCCGCCAGACCGCGGTGCGCTTCCGCCGTGAATCCGATCCCCAGGCCGGCGCCGACCTCGACCGCCTGCTGAAGAAACTGACGCGCGACCAGACCATCTCGGTGGTGCGCGCCTTCTCCTATTTCTCACACCTGGCGAACATCGCCGAAGACCAGCACCACAACCGCCGCCGCCGTGCCCATGCGCTGGCCGGTTCGGCGCCGCAGCAGGGCAGCGTCGCCTTCGCCCTGTCGAAGCTGGATGCGGCCGGCGTCTCCGGCGCCACCGTGCGTGGCTTCCTGCAGGATGCGCTGATTTCACCGGTGCTGACCGCGCATCCGACCGAAGTGCAGCGCAAGAGCATTCTCGATGCCGAACACGACATCGCGCGCCTGCTGGCCGAACGCGACCGCACGCTGACGCCGAAGGAGCAGACCCACAACACCGAGATGCTGCGCGCCAGAATCACCACGCTGTGGCAGACGCGCATGCTGCGCTATTCGAAGCTGACGGTGGCCGATGAAATCGAAAACGCGCTGTCGTACTACCGCATCACCTTCCTGCGCGAACTGCCGGCGCTGTACGACGACATCGACGCCGAGATCGCCACCCAGTTCCCGACCCGCGCCAACCAGCGCAGTACCCTCTCGCGCACGCCGCCGTTCGTGCAGATGGGCAGCTGGATCGGCGGCGACCGCGACGGCAACCCGAACGTGAATGCCGACACCATGCAGCACGCGCTGGCGCGGCACTCGACCACGATTTTCGATTTCTACCTGGACGAAGTACACGCGCTCGGCGCCGAATTGTCCACCTCGACCCTGATGGTTGCGGTCACCCCCGCGCTGCAGGCGCTGGCCGAGGGCTCGCCCGACACCTCGGCGCACCGCGCCGACGAACCGTACCGGCGCGCCTTGATCGGCTGCTATGCGCGGCTGGCGGCGACCGCACGCCAGCTCGGCGCCACCAATATCCTGCGCCAGGAAGTCGGACCGGCCACCCCCTACCAAAATGCGCAGGCATTCACCCGCGATCTGCAGATCGTCGAGGATTCACTGGTTGCGCATCACGGCGCGGCGCTGGCCAAGCCACGTCTGGCGGCATTGATGCGTGCGTCCGAGATTTTCGGCTTTCACCTGGCCGCGCTCGACATGCGCCAGAGTTCCGACGTCCATGAGCGGGTATTGACCGAATTGTTCGCGCAAAGCGGCACCGAGGCGCATTACGCCGGCCTGCCGGAGCAGGAAAAAATCGTCTTGCTGCTGGCCGAGCTGGCCAGCCCGCGCCTGCTGACCTCGCCGTTCATCGCCTATTCCGACGAAACCAGTTCGGAACTGGCGATCCTGCGCACCGCGCGCGAGGTGCGGCGGCGCTACGGCGCGCGCGCGATCCGCAACTACATCATCTCGCACACGGAAACCGTGTCCGATCTGCTGGAAGTGATGCTGCTGCAGAAGGAAACCGGGCTGCTTGGTGCCGGCGGCGGCGACGCGATGGCCGCCGCCGAGCCGGAACTGATGGTGATCCCGCTGTTCGAGACCATTCCGGATCTGCGCTGCGCCGCCGAGATCATGGCGCAGTGGATGGCCTTGCCGCTGGTGCAGGCGCAAATCGCGCGCCAGGGCCAGCTGCAGGAAGTGATGCTGGGCTATTCCGACTCCAACAAGGACGGCGGCTTTTTGACCTCGAACTGGGAGCTGTACAAGGCGGAACTCCATCTGGTGCAGGTGTTCGAGCGCGCCAAGGTCAAGCTGCGCCTGTTCCACGGCCGCGGCGGCACCGTCGGCCGCGGCGGCGGCCCCAGCTACGAAGCGATCCTGGCGCAGCCGGCCGGCACCGTCAACGGCCAGATCCGCCTGACCGAACAGGGCGAGATCATCGCCTCCAAGTTTTCCAACCCCGAGATCGGCCGCCGCAACCTGGAGCTGCTGGTGGCGGCGACGCTCGAAGCCAGCCTGATGCCGCATGCATTGGACGGCAAGGAGGCGCGCAAGCGCGCCGGCTTCGAGGCCACCATGGCCGAACTGTCGGAGCGCGCCTACCGCGCCTACCGCGACCTGGTGTACGGCACTCCCGGCTTCCCCGACTATTTCTTCGCCGCCACCCCGATCGCCGAAATCGCCGAAATGAACATCGGCTCGCGGCCGGCTTCGCGCAAGGCAACCCGCAAGATCGAAGACCTGCGCGCGATTCCCTGGGGCTTTTCCTGGGGCCAGTGCCGGCTGCTGCTGCCGGGCTGGTATGGCTTTGGCAGCGCCATTGCCTCGTGGCTCGACGACAGCGCCGATGCCAAGGCCCACGCCAGGAAGATCGCCACCCTGCGCGCCATGTTCCGCGAATGGCCGTTCTTCGCCACGCTGCTGTCCAACATGGACATGGTGCTGTCGAAAACCGATCTGGCGGTGGCTTCGCGCTACGCCGAACTGGTGCCCGACCGCAAACTGCGCCGCAGCATTTTCAAGCGCATTGTCGACGAGCACGAGCGTACGGTCGCTTGTCTGGCCACCATTACCGGTGCGCGCGAACGCTTGGCCGGCAATCCGCTTTTGGCGCGCTCGATCAAGAACCGTTTCGCCTACCTCGATCCGTTGAATCACTTGCAGGTGGAGCTGATCAAGCGCCATCGGGCCACCATGAATGAAGCGGAGCGCAAGATGGACGAGCGCGTGCGACGCGGGATTTTGCTGGCGATTAATGGGATTGCGGCGGGGTTGAGGAATACGGGGTAAGGGCTTCGGCTTGACGGGGAGAAGATGGGCTTTAAGGTCGACCTCTTCCCTTGTCGTTCCCGAGGGCCGGAACCTCGTGACGTTCATCGCTTAGTGATTGCGTTGCCACCTCGTGGTGAGTAGCCGGGGGTAGCCCGGCAGCTACTTACTTTCTTTGTCTCGCCAAAGAAAGTAAGCAAAGAAAGGCGACCGCAAGACGCTGCCCTTCGGGTTCCCGCCGCTGCAGCGCCAAAATCGGGAAACGAAACCAACTCGCTGCGCTCAGACATGTTTCGTTTCTGATCCGATTTCGGCACCGCAGCAGCGGCAGCGTCCCAAGCGGATTTCACGTCAACTTCAAATTCAACTTCAAAAGCAAGCGTCCGTACAAATCATTGGCTAATTTGTTAAGCCATTCAGAGCACGGCGGCCGTTTGTTCTGCAAGCTCGTCAGAATCACATACTCCCTATATATACGCATAATGCCGAGCGTAAAATGGAAATTTTTTGAACATACTCCCAGATAACTACAACGATCCAGGATTTACAGCGGCGCGGCTGATGTCGTTTCATCGCACCAGCGCCCGGATCAGCGGCCACTGGCGGCGTGAAATCGGTAGGCGGTCGTCGATGCCGCGCAGCAGCACTTCCCATACTTCCTGCACTTTTTCGGTTTCGCCATCGCCGTCGATCGCATGCGTGCCGCGCGCGACGCCGACGATGGCGTCGCGCGCGACCAGGGCGTTGCGGTGCACGCGGATGAAGCTCGTTGCCAGTTCGTTTTCCAGCGAAACCAGCGATGCCTCGATCAGGTATTCACGCTCCTGGGTGCGCAAGGTCACGTACTTGAGTTCGGCCTTCAGGTACAGCACCTCGGCCACCGGCACCAGCAGGATCCGGCCGCGTTCCTGCACCGAGAAATGCTGGCGCGCGGCGGGTACCTCCACAGCCGGGCGCAGGTTGCGGCGCCATTCGGCGGCGCGCCGCAGCGCCTGCGCCAGCCGCGCCGCGCGCACCGGCTTCAGCAGGTAGTCCAGCGCATGCACGTCGAAGGCGGGCAGCGCGTGCTCCTCGAATGCGGTGACGAAGATGATCGCCGGTCCGCCGCCGGCGGTCTCCGACAATTTGCGCGCCAGCGCCAGGCCGTCCATGCCGGGCATTTGCACGTCCAGCAGCACGATGTCCGGCTGCAGCGCCGCGATCTGCTCCAGCGCCGCCTGGGCGTGAGCCGCCTCGCCCGCCAGCAGATGCGGGCACTCCGCCGCGATATCGGCCAAGAGCGTCGCCAGCCGGCGGCGCGCCGGCAGCTCGTCGTCGACGATGAAGACACTCGGGATCATGCGGCGGCTTTGGCGGCGGCGATACGGGTGTACGGAAAACGCAGCCGCACCTCGAAGAAGCCGCGCGCGCTGGCGGTGGTCAACTGCGCCTCGACGTCGTATAGAAGCGCCAGCCGCTCGCGGATGTTGTGCAGCGCCATCTGGTTGCCGCCGGCCGCCGCCTGCTCCTGCACCGGATTGACGATGAGGATTTCGACGCGGTCGATCTGGCGCGTAATTCGCACCTGGATCCGCGCCGGGCCGGATGCCGGCTCGACGCCGTAGTGCACGGCGTTTTCCAGCAGCGGCTGCAGCAGCAAGGGCGGCATTTGCGCCCGCCGCAGCATTTCCTTGCTGACGTTGACCGTCTCCCAATGTACCTGCAGGCGCTCGCCAAGCCGGATTTTCTCGATCGACAGGTATTGCCGGCACAGGCGGATTTCATCTTCCATCGTCGTCATCTCGCGCGCATCGCGCATCAATACACGGAACATGTCGGCTAGGTCTTCCAGTGCCTCTTCGGCGCGGCGCGGCTCGCTGCGAATCAGCGACAGCACCGCGTTCAGGCTGTTGAACAGGAAATGCGGGCGGATGCGCGCCTGCAGCGCCTGCAGCCGCGCCTCGACCAGCGCCGGCGAAAAGGCGCGCACGCGCAGCTCGAAATAGTGCTGCAGCACGCCGCCGAACAGGGCCGCCAGCAGCATGCCTTCCAGCGCACTCAGGTGGGCGAAGCTGACGGAAAACCATTCGAACGACGCCAGCAGCTGGATGATCAGGCCGGTGACCGCCGCCGGCACCAGCGCGCACAGCGTGCGCTGGCCCCAATGCGGCAGCGTGCGCAGCAGAGGACGCAGGCCGCACAGGACGGTCAGCGACAGCAGGCAGGCCAGCTCGACGATCATCGACGACTCGACGAACGCCAGTAGTCCGGCCAGCCAGCCGCCGCCATGCAGCAGCGCGGCGGCCAGCACCGCGGCGTTGACGAACAACAGCGCGCGGAACACGACGCCGATGTTGCAGCAGTCGGGAATCACGTTCTCGATTGCTGCAACACCGGCCGGCACTTCGGCGGACATGCGGTTTGGCGACATCGTTGGCGGCATAGGCGATGAAACAAGGGCAGACATGAGGCCGGCGAACCCGGCGCGGCGCCCGGGCGACGGAGCGCATCCTTTATAATCGTGCGATTCACCGGAACCCGGAACATGGCAATTATGACAGCACAACTTTCCCAAAAAAGCGAAGCCTGGTCGGCGCGCTTTTCCGAACCCGTCTCCGATCTGGTCAAACGGTACACCGCCTCGGTCTTTTTTGACAAGCGGCTGGCACCGTTCGACATCGCCGGCTCGCTGGCGCACGCGGAAATGCTGGCGCACCAGAACATCATCAGCGCCCAGGACTATGCCGACATCCAGCGCGGCCTGGCGCAGATCGAAGCCGAGATCGCCGCCGGCCAGTTCGAATGGCTGCTGGACCTGGAAGACGTGCACCTGAACATCGAAAAGCGCCTGACCGAACTGGTCGGCGACGCCGGCAAGCGGCTGCATACCGGCCGCTCGCGCAACGACCAGGTGGCGACCGACATCCGCCTCTGGCTGCGCGCCGCCATCGACGACATCGACGGCCTGCTGCGCGACCTGCGCCTGGCCCTGCTCGACCTGGCCGAGCAGCACGCGGACACCATCCTGCCCGGCTTCACCCACATGCAGGTGGCGCAGCCGATTACCTTCGGCCATCACATGCTGGCCTATGTCGAAATGTTCGGGCGCGATGCCGAACGCATGGCCGATTGCCGCCGCCGCGTCAACCGCCTGCCGCTGGGCGCGGCAGCCCTGGCCGGCACCACCTTCCCGATCGACCGCGAACGCGTGGCCAAGACGCTCGGCTTCGAGGACGTCTGCCGCAATTCGCTCGATGCCGTGTCGGACCGCGACTTCGCGATCGAATTTTGCGCG
>DATJCV010000147.1:0-3877 GCA_035497775.1 Burkholderiaceae bacterium
ATTTCCGCCAGCTTTTCCGAGGCGCCGATGATCAGGCCGCCGACGATGGCACCGGGGATCGAGGTGAAGCCGCCCAGGATCAAGACCGGTAGCGCCTTCAGTGCAGTCATGGTCAGCGCGAACTGGACGCCGTTGCGCGAACCCCACAACAGGCCGGCGACCAGCGCGACGAAGCCGGCCAGGCCCCAGACGATGGCCCAGATGTGCTGCAGCGGGATGCCGAGCGAGAGCGCGGCCTGGTGGTCATCGGCGACTGCCCGCAGTGCGCGCCCGACCTTGGTTTTCTGGAAGAAGACCGC
Source organism: Burkholderiaceae bacterium (assembly GCA_035497775.1). Classification (GTDB taxonomy): domain Bacteria; phylum Pseudomonadota; class Gammaproteobacteria; order Burkholderiales; family Burkholderiaceae_D; genus DATJCV01. The sequence continues at coordinate 300 of DATJCV010000147.1, forward strand.
CAGCAGGATGACCAGTACGATGATGGTGCCGGAGGCGAACAAGTCGAACTTGGAAATGCCGATGCCGATGCTATCCATGATGGCCATGATCGGTTCGTCGACGATACCGAGGTCGATCGCCCGGACTTCATTGCCGAACAGCATCGGCCCCAAGCCTTCGAGGAAAAAAGTCAGGCCGATGGTAGCCATGAACAAGGTGATTTCCGGCTGGTTGACCAGCTTGCGCAGCACGAAGCGCTCGGTCGCCAGTCCGACCACCACCATCACCGCGAACGAGCCGATGATCGCCGCCCACATCGGCAAACCCTTGTCCATCAGGCCCACCACCGCCAGCGCGGCGAAATACACCATCGCGCCCTGGGCGAAGTTGAACACGCCGGACGCCTTGTAAATCAGCACGAAGCCGAGCGCGACCAGCGAGTACATCAGGCCGGAGAGCAGGCCGCTGATCGCCACTTCAAAAAAGAATTGCATCGTTCCAGTCCCCTAGTGCGTGGTACCGAGATACGCCTTGATCACCTCGGGATTGTTCATCACTTCGTCCGGCGTGCCGTCGCCGATCTTCTTGCCGTAATCCAGCACCACCACGCGGTCGGAAATGTCCATCACCACCCCCATGTCGTGCTCGATCAGGACGATGGTGGTGCCGAACTGGACGTTGACATCGAGGATGAAGCGGCACATGTCCTGCTTTTCCTCGACGTTCATGCCGGCCATCGGTTCGTCCAGCAGCAGCATGCTGGGTTCGGCCGCCAGCGCGCGCGCCAGCTCGACGCGCTTTTGCAGGCCATAGGCCAGGCGTCCAACCGGCACCTTGCGGATGTGCTGGATTTCCAGGAAGTCGATCACTTCTTCCACCACCTTGCGGTGCGCGATTTCTTCGTTGCGCGCCGGTCCCCACCACAACGCATTCGTCAGGAAGCTGGAGCGCATCTTGGTGTTGCGCCCAGTCATGATGTTGTCCAGCACCGTCATGCCCTTGAACAAGGCGATGTTCTGAAAGGTGCGGGCGATGCCTTGCCGCGCCACCTTGGTCGGGTTCATCTGGCGCCGCGTTTCGCCATGAAATACGATGCCGCCCTGCTGCGGGTGATAGACGCCGTTGATCACGTTCAGCATCGAACTTTTTCCCGCGCCGTTGGGGCCGATGATGGCGCGGATTTCGTGCTGGCGGACGTCGAAGGAAATGTCGGTCAGCGCCTTGACGCCGCCGAATGCCAGAGAAATGTTTTGCAAGTCGAGGATGACGTCGCCGATTTGTCGCTTGTCTGTCATAAGAAAACTCGGTGTCCGCTCAGGCTGCCTGGCGCAGCGCGGCAAAGGTCTTGGTGTCGCGAATCTTCAGGTCGGCGGCCACCATGCCCTGCCGGCCGTCTTCGAATTTGACCTGGGTTTCGATGTATTGCGAGGTCTTGCCGCCATACAGCGCCTCGATCAGGATCGCGTATTTCTGTTCGATGAAGCCGCGCCGCACCTTGCGCGTGCGGGTCAGCTCGTCGTCGTCGGGATCGAGTTCCTTGTGCAGGATCAGGAAGCGGTGGATTTGCGAGTCGGCCAAGAGCGGATCGTGCGACAGGTCGAGATTGACCTTTTCCACGCATTCGGCGATCAGGTCGTATACCGGTTTTTGCTGCGCCAGGTCGGTATAGCCGGCATAGGCAATGCCGCGCCGCTCGGCCCAGTTGCCGACCGCCTCGATGTCGATGTTGATGAAGGCGGTGCACTGCTCGCGGCCATTGCCGAAGGACACCGCTTCCTTGATGAAGGGGAAGAACTTCAGCTTGTTTTCAATGTACTTGGGCGCGAACATGGCGCCGGAAGCCAGCTTGCCGACGTCCTTGGCGCGGTCGATGATCTTCAGGTGGCCGTCGGCATCGAAGAAGCCGGCGTCGCCGGTCAGGTACCAGCCATCGGCATCGAAGGCTTCGGCGGTCGCCTCCGGCCGCTTGTAGTAGCCGGCGAACATGCCGGGCGACTTGATCAGCACTTCGCCGGCGTCGCTGATCTTGATTTCAACGCCGTGCGCCGGCGGGCCGACGGTATCGGCCTTGACTTGGCCATTGGGCTGGATGCAGGCGAACACGCAGACTTCGGTCGAGCCGTACAGCTGCTTCAGGTTGATACCGATCGAGCGGTAGAACGAAAACAGGTCAGGCCCGATCGCCTCGCCGGCGGTGTAGCCGACCCGGATCCGGCTCATGCCCAGGACGTTCCTTAGCGGCCCGTACACCAGCAGGTTGCCGAGCGCATACTTGGCGCGGTCGAACAGGCCAACCGGCTTGCCGTCCAGGATGTCGGGGCCGACCTTGTGCGCCACCGCCATGAAGGCATGGAACAGTTTGCGCTTGATGGCGCTGGCGTCTTCCATGCGGATCATGACCGTGGTCAGCATGTTTTCGAACACGCGCGGCGGTGCAAAATAATAAGTTGGGCCGATTTCGCGCAGGTCGTTCATCACCGTGTCGCTCGACTCCGGACAGTTGACCGTGAAGCCGGTGACGAAGCCCTGCGCATACGAAAACAGGTTGTCGCCGACCCAGGCCATCGGCAGGTAGCTGAGAATGGTGTCGGCATCGGTCAAGCCTTCCATCTCGGCGCCGGCGCGGGCGCGGTCGATCACCGCGCGATGCGCCATGCAGACGCCTTTCGGCTTGCCGGTGGTGCCGGAGGTATACAGCATGATGGCGATGTCGTCCGGCTGGCCGGCGTTGACCTCGCTCAGGAAGAAATCGGGGTGGGCGCGGTCGTAGGCGCGTCCCAACTCCTGTACCTTTTCGTAGGAAGTCAGTTCCGGCTGCGTGTAGCGGCGCATGCCGCGCGGGTCCTCGAAAATGATGTGTTGCAGCCGCGTGCTCAGATGCGGCATGGTGTCCTTGATCTCGAACAGCTTGTCGACCTGTTCCTGATCCTCGACCACCGCAAAGTCGATTTCGGCATCATCCAGCACATAGCCCATGTCAGCCGCGGGCGCATCCTGATACAGCGGGATCGGCACCCCGCCCAGGCATTGCGCGGCCGCCATCGCCCAGTACAGGCGCGGCCGGTTGTCGCCGACCACCGCCAGGTTCATGCCGCGCTTGAAACCGAGCGCCGCCAAGCCGCAGGCCAGCGCGCGCACTTCGACCGCGACCTGCGCCCAGTCGGCGGTTTGCCAGATGCCCAGATCCTTTTCGCGAAAGGCCGGCTTATGCGGGCGCACCCGCGCATGTTGCAACAGCAGCCGGGGGAAAGTCTCCGACTCCGCAGCGTGTGTGGTCTCCGCCATCATGCCCTCTTGTAATTGGTAACGGTGTCCCGTTGCCAGCGCCGGTCGTGCGGCTGGCCGAGGCTGCCTGAGGTGTGCAGGCGCCTGGCGCGTTTATGCGATGATAGTAATCGCTGTCATCTGCCATAGATGTCATTTGAAGGACAATTTGCCGATTTTCGATATTGCATCGCACCATGAACGCATCCAAGACTTCGATTCAAAACATGCTCGACAAGAGCATCTGGGCGCGCGCGCTGAATCCGGATCAATTGGCCCGGGTTGAAGCAGAACTGGTGCAGCGCACGGTACCGGCCGGCGCCTACGTGGTGCG
>DATJCV010000148.1:0-1900 GCA_035497775.1 Burkholderiaceae bacterium
TTCCTTGATTTCGTTGAGCGATTTGCGGCCCAGGTTCGGCGTCTTCAGCAATTCGTTTTCGCTGCGCTGGATCAGGTCGCCGATGTAGTAGATGTTTTCCGCTTTCAGGCAGTTGGCCGAACGCACGGTCAGCTCCAGGTCATCGACCGGGCGCAGCAGGATCGGATCGATTTGCGGCGCACGCGACGGCGCTTCGGCGGCGGCTTCGGTGCCTTCCAGCGCGGCAAACACGTTCAACTGGTCCACCAGCACCCGTGCCGATTGGCGGATCGCTTCTTCCGGCGTGATCACGCCATTGGTTTCGATGTTGATGATCAGCTTGTCGAGGTCGGTACGCTGCTCGACACGGGCCGACTCCACCGCGTACGAGACGCGCCGCACCGGCGAAAACGAGGCATCCAGGATGATGCGGCCGATGGTCTTGTTGGTGTCTTCCTGCAGCCGGCGCACGTTGCCCGGCACGTAGCCGCGGCCCTTTTCAACCTTGATCTGCATGTCCAGCTTGCCGCCGCCGGTCAGGTGCGCGATCACGTGATCCGGGTTCACCAGTTCAACGTCATGCGGCAGGTCGATATCGGAAGCCCGCACCGCGCCATCGGTGTCCTTTTTCAGGGTCAGCGTGACTTCATCGCGATTGTGCAGCTTGAACACCACGCCCTTCAAGTTCAGCAACAGGTCGACCACGTCTTCCTGCACGCCATCCAGCGATGAATATTCATGCACCACACCGGCGATCGTGACTTCGGTCGGCGCGTAGCCGATCATCGACGACAGCAGCACACGCCGCAGCGCGTTGCCCAAGGTATGGCCGTAGCCGCGCTCGAACGGTTCCATCACGACTTTGGCGTGACCAGGCGTAATTGCCTCGACTTCGATGATGCGTGGTTTCAATAAGCTGTTTTGCATGGAGTGTCCTTTTCAATACCCTCGGCTCGTTACACCGATAAGGCTGATGGAGTTTTTAAAATTGCGGGGCAGAGTGTGCGAGATAGTGCAGTGCACCGAGCTACTCTGTCCCAACCGGAACCCAAAGCTCGGTGCCTAAAACTACATTAACGCGAATACAATTCGACGATCAGCGATTCGTTGACGTCGTTGGCGATTTCGCTGCGATCCGGCAGCGACTTGAACGTGCCTTCCATCTTCTTGGAATCGACCGCGACCCAGGACGGCATGCCGATTTGTTCCGCCAGCGACAGGGCCTCGACAATGCGTACCTGCTTTTTCGATTTTTCGCGTACCGCGACCACGTCGCCCGGCTTCACCTGATAAGACGCGATATTGACGACGTTGCCGTTGACGGTGAACGCTTTGTGCGACACCAGTTGACGGCCTTCGGCGCGGGTCGAACCGAAGCCCATGCGGTACACCACGTTGTCCAGGCGGCCTTCCAGCAGCTTCAGCAGGGTTTCACCGGTATTGCCCTTGCGGCGATCGGCTTCCGCGAAGTAGCGGCGGAACTGGCGCTCCATGATGCCGTACATGCGCTTGACTTTTTGTTTTTCGCGCAACTGATTGCCATAGTCCGAGGTGCGCATGCCCGAGGTGCGGCCATGCTGACCCGGCTTCGAATCCAGCTTGCATTTCGAATCCAGCGAACGGCGGGCGCTCTTCAGGAACAGGTCTGTTCCTTCACGGCGGGAGAGTTTTGCTTTTGGTCCGATATAACGTGCCACGTTGTTTCCTTTTATTAAAAATGACGTTCCATCGCATCCCGTCACAACAATCGGGCTGGTTGAACGCTAGTCCGGCTTGCCTGCTGCCGAACGGTGGGCTTAAGTACAAAACCCGCCGGGGCCTCCGGCGGGCAGCTTACATTGATACCAACTGCAATCCGTGCTGACCGCTCGAATCAAATCCGGCGGCGCTTCGGCGGACGGCAGCCGTTATGTGGCACTGG
>DATJCV010000149.1:0-1504 GCA_035497775.1 Burkholderiaceae bacterium
GGGTTGCGGGCCACATGGGCAGCGGCATTCTGACGGCCGGCGGCTTGTGGCATGCCAATCCGGGCCAACGGTGCGGTGCGTCGTGACGAATGCCGCCGGCTACACCAGCAGAATAGGGGATAGCCGCCGCCATCGACATGACCAAAGTCATTCCGGTGCGCGGCTTCGGGTGGCTACTCTGTACTCATGCGTTCCGGCGTGGCGCAGCTTGACAGATCGCAACACGTCCGTGGTTTCAACAGAGGGGAGAGGCGCCATGCCGCAACACGTGATCGAATGGCAGCGCGAGCACGCCGATTTTGTCCGCCTGCTGCAACTGCTGGAAGCCCAGGTCCAGCTGTTTCAGGGCGGCCAACGGCCAGACTATGACTTGATGCTGGATGTCATGCATTACATGACGCGCTACGCCGATCGCTTTCACCATGCCAGGGAAGACCTGGCCTTTCAGCGGCTGGCCCGCCACCAGCCGGCGGTGACCGCCATCGCCGCCGCGCTTAACCACCAGCATGCGGAGATGGCCGCAGACGGCGCCGGTCTGGTGGCGGAATTGCGTGCGGTGATGCAGGGCGCGATGCTGCCGCGACAAGCCGTGGCAAGCCAGGCGTGCGCCTATGCTGCCTGCCTGCGCCGGCACATCGAACGTGAAGAGCGGGAACTCTATCCACTGCTGGCGCATTTGCGGCAGGAAGACTGGTTCATGATCGATTCGATGATCCATTGTGTGGATTTCGGCAACGAGTCCGAGCGTGTTTATCGCGCCCTGCATCAACAGATCGCGCAGGCTGCCGGCTGTGGCTGCGACAGCGGCGGCGGCTGACCGGTCTCGTCTCCTCGCCTACAATGGGAACTGGTACGGATGCCGCGCCAGCCCCCGGCGCTGCAGATTATTCGCCAGCAAGGATTCATATCATTCACGCCCCGATCATTGCCGAAAGCGAAGTCGAGTTCAGCGCGATTCGCGCCCAGGGCGCCGGCGGCCAGAACGTCAACAAGGTGTCCAGTGCCGTGCATGTACGCTTTGACATACGCGCCTCTTCGCTGCCGGCGGTGTTGCAGGAACGTCTGCTGCGCTTGAACGATCAGCGCATCACCCGCGAGGGCGTAGTGGTCATCAAGGCGCAGGCGCATCGTAGCCAGGAAAAGAATAAGGCCGAGGCCATCCAGCGCTTGCAGGAACTGGTAGCCAGCGTTGCTGCCGTGCCGCGCCCGCGGCGCGCCACCAAGCCGACCCGCAGCTCGCAACAAAAGCGGCTGGAGCAGAAAAGCAATCGCGGGCAGATCAAGGCGATGCGCGGCAAAATATCGGAGTGAAGGCTGGGAGCCACGAGATGAGCGATCCATTCCAGTTGCAACGTTTCGTCGACGCCCAGCAGGGCGTGTATGACGCCGCCTGCGCCGAACTGCGCACCGGTCGCAAACGCAGCCACTGGATGTGGTTCATCTTTCCCCAGATCCAGGGCCTGGGCCACAGCGCGATGGCGCAGCGATACGGGATATCTTCGCT
>DATJCV010000150.1:0-2275 GCA_035497775.1 Burkholderiaceae bacterium
CCGCCACCGGCGCCTTTTCCAGCATAACCAACGGCACCGCAACCCATTGATTGACGTGATCGTGAGCAGCCATGACACGGACAAACGCACGAATCGGAATGGATAACTCCCGGAGCAGCGTTTTTTGCATCTTGAGCAACGTGTCCAAGCCCGATGAGAAGTACTCCGGGGTCGTGATCAGCGACAGACGCGAGGTAGGCGACTGGCGAATTTGAAAGTGCTCTGATTCGGCGAGCACTTCATTCTCGCCTGAGGCCCGTTGAACGGAGGATTTGGCCTGAAACACAGTGAGTTCGCCCTCGAACCAGCCATACAGCGACCTCATGCCTGGCTTGAATTCGGATGAACCCAGCGTGGGTTCGCTATCAAGTGCCTTGAGCGTCTGCGAAAGCATCTCGAAGGTGGAAATTGAGAATGAGCGCGTCTCCTGAGCGCTCACTTCAGCTGAAAAAATGGGGATGCCTGCGCCAGCCTTCTTACCTTGATTCTTCGTGATCGTCGTGTTTGGCGATTCACCTACTGTCGCTTCATAGAGGTCAGCAATGAAATCCCTATCCAGGTAGACGAGGCTCTTGAGCAGTTCGATGGGCGGCATGGCGATTCGGTGGCTAACGTGGTTTATCCAACATTTCTGCGAAATAACAGAATAGCACCACGCAAACGACACACCACCACGCGCCCCTACGTCAGGTTTGAATGTTGACGCCTGCATGCCGAACTAGCATTGCTCGACTGACTTTTCTAATGGAGTATGTTATTCAGCCTATCGAAATACGCTTGATGGCGCCGCACGCAGCGAGGAGTATATGCCGTAGGCGAATTTCAACCCGGGGCAAGCCAAACGCTTGGGGAAAAATCGAGGGCTGCGTGCGAGCGCCGCAGCCATGAACCACACCGCGCCAGCGCCTCAGGCCGCCAGCGCCTTTTCCAGCAGCACGTGCAACTGGGCGAAGTCGGGCGCGCCGACGTAGCGCTTGAGGATGCTGCCGTCCTTGCCGATCACGAAGGTGGTTGGGGTCAGCTTGACGTCGCCGAACGACTTGGCCAGCGTGTCCTGGCCGTCGAGCGCGACGTGGAACGGCAGTTGCCGCGTCTGGGCGTAATTCAGGACGTAGTTCGGCGGGTCGTAGCTCATCGCGACCGCGACGAAATCCAGGCCCTGGCCCTTGTACTTGTCGTAGGTCTGGACCATTTCCGGCATTTCCTGCACGCAGGTGGTGCAGGACGTGGCCCAGAAATTCACCATCACGACCTTGCCGCGCAGGCTTTGCAGCGCGATCTTTTCGCCCTTCAGGTTGGTGAAGCTGACATCCGGCGCCTTGGGCTGCGCCGACATCGAGACGTAGCCGCCGATGGCAAGAGCAGCCACGACCAGCGCGCCGGCCAGCTTGAGCCAGAGCCGCTTGCTGCCGACGCCGCCGGCGGCCGGGTTTGTTGCGGTATTCGGTGCTTGCATGGTAGTGCCCTCCGGCACGGAAAAACATTCACGTAAAAGTCATTATAAGCGAGCCGCCGCCACGCTTGCCGAACCAGGGGGTATCGTCAAAAATCGTCGTTTCACGCCCGATTTATAACCGAACTTGAAAATACTCCCAATATCGTATCTATGCCAATCGCAGCACGGCTGATGGTTTGGTTTACCCGCCGCCCCCGCGCAGAGCCACCCAGCCTGCTTCAGGCCGGGGCGGAAAGCCAGCGCCGGATGCGATGTAAACGCACTATCCGGCAATGCGGCAAGAACGCCGCTGGATGCGCGCTAAAAACCGCGGAAATGACAGCCAAATTGGGCATGTGGCTCAAACACAAACAGCCCTATGCCAATCGCCCAGCCGATCAAGGCCGCAGATAGACAAAACCCTCTTCCGCCTGCAGCCGCGCGATCTCGGCCACGCCGGAGGGCACGATCTTCGCTTGCGGCAGCAGGCGGGCTGCCGGCACGTCGTGCGCCTGCAGCGTGTTGTCGCAGACGCGAAATTCCACGCCCTGCGCCGCCAGCGCCGCCACTTGCGCATCGAACGGCTTGCCGTTGCGGTCCTTGGCCTCGGTCAGCAAGAAGCTGATGCCATCGGCCAGTGCCACCGCCACGATCCGCGTCTGTGGCGCGGCGCGCAGGTGATTGCGGATATTCGCCAGGCCGCGCGCCGCCTGCGCCGCGCCATCGGCAAAGTGATACACCACCTTGACCGTGGCATCGGCCGCCAGCGCCGAACGGTTGGCCGCAAACATGCCGGCAGTGCCCAGCGCGGCCAGCGGCAAGCCGGCCATCAGGTTTTTC
>DATJCV010000151.1:0-7378 GCA_035497775.1 Burkholderiaceae bacterium
GGATTTCGCCGCAGGACCGGGAGGCGTTCCTGACGGCGATCCAGCGTGCGGCGCCGGAACGCAAACGCGATGGGGCTTACCGTTGGGGCGTGTTCGAAGATGTGGCGCAAGAAGGGCGCTGGCTGGAAACCTTCATGGTCGATTCATGGCTGGAGCATATACGCCAGCATCGGCGGGTGACGAACGTTGACCGGGCCTTGGAACGGGCGGTCTATCGTTTCCTGATCGGACCGCCCCGGATTACGCATTTCATCGCGCCGGAGGCGGCCAGCGTCGGCGATCCTGGTGAAATTTTGCCTGACGCGGAAGACGCGCGACAGCAGAATTGGCGGACGGGACGGGATTGAGCCGTAGGGCCCGCAATCGCTCTGACAGTGCGCATCTCATTGGGGCGACGTTGAAGCGCCGCCAACCCAAACTCGTCGCGGTTGTTTGGCCACTCGGCCCGGAACTACTCCAGCTTGATGCTGCCGTTGAAGGTGATGTTGAGTTTAAGGCCGGAAACCTCCAGCGTCATGGTGGCAGGAAATGACTCGGTACCGTTAATCGACTTGTCCGCGATACCCTTGGCGACTGCTTTCTCGAGTTCAGCTTGCGAACTGACGCCGACCGTCTTCAAGAATTTACGCATGCTGAGGTTGAACGTTTCTTCATTCATGCTGATCTCCAGTGGTTGATACATGATGGGCAACAATCATCCGCCGATGCCATACCTTACCACTCCTGGCAGGATGATTTTTTGTCAGGGATTCTGCCCTGCTGTCATTGCCATCCAACAATCAATCTCGGCGCCTTCCGCTGCTCCGAAAAGATGATCTTTGTCAGCGCGCAATCACAGGCGCTGTTTGCTGGAAAAACCAGCGCCTTGCCAATTTGCGCGCGGCAGGTTTGGACTAGAATAATTTCATCGCTAATCTGAATCGGCTCTCCAGCTTCAGTCAGGGCCCCTCACTCGAAGGAGCATAGTCATGACCAAAGTCAGCGAAAAAAACGAGCAGGACATGAAACGCCGGCAGCGCGCACCGCTGCTCACGCCGACCGATCTGGGCGCCGCCGCCACCAAGGACATCACCGGCGCCATGAACGCCATCCTGGCCGACGTGTTCGCGCTGTACCTGAAGACCAAGAATTTCCATTGGCACATGAGCGGGCCGCACTTCCGCGATTATCATTTGCTGCTCGACGAACACGGCGACCAGTTGTACGCGATGACCGATCCGATCGCCGAACGCATCCGCAAGCTCGGTGGCACCACGCTGCGGTCGATTGGTCACATCGCGCGTACTCAGCGCATCCTCGACAACGATGCCGACTACGTCGAACCAGAGGACATGCTGGCCGAACTGTGCGACGACAACAAGACGCTCAGCGCCACCCTGCGCGAGGTGCACGGGGTCTGTGAAGAGCACGATGACATTGCCACCACCAGCCTGATCGAAGTCTGGATCGATGAAACCGAGCGCCGCACCTGGTTCCTGTTCGAGGCCAGCCGGCGCGGGGATTCGACCGGTCATTAGCAGCTCGCGGTATCGCCCAAGGGCGGCCCGCACCCGAGCGCAGTACTGAAGCCGACCCCATCCATGGCCTTGGTTGTCAACAGCGCGGCAGCGCGGGAATTGAGCGCTGGAAACGGATACGAAAGACTCTGATCGTTCGCAATCCGACTGTGAGAGAAAAGCGTACAGTGGAATTTGTAGTGATCAGCAGTGTGTAAAAGGGAAAGTTCATGGCTCTTAAAACCGTCAAGGCGATTCATCGGGCCGTGCGTGACGACATCGCCGATCTGCAGACCCGGCGGCCGATGCCGGGGCCGACGCTGGAGCGGCTGGGGGCGTTCCTGTTCCTGAATCACCATGGGCCGCAGGTCTATCCGCCGAATAATCGCGGCCTGCCGTTCGGGCCGCATCCGCATCGTGGTTTCGAGACGGTGACCTTCGTGCTGGCCGGCGAATTGGCGCATCGCGATAGCGCCGGGCACGAAAGTGTCATTGGCGCCGGTGGCGTGCAATGGATGACGGCCGGCAGCGGCCTGGTGCATGCTGAACTCTCGCCAGAGGAATTCAAGCACAAGGGCGGCCCACTGGAAATCCTCCAGCTCTGGGTCAATTTGCCGGCACGGTTGAAGATGACCAGGCCGCGCTATGTTGGTCTGCAGCGTGAACAAATTCCCGCAGTACCAGTGGCTGGCGGCAAGGCCCAGGTCCATCTGATTGCGGGAAGTTTCGATGGGCAAGCAGGCCCGATCCAGTCACTGACCGGCGTGATGATGTCGACCGTCGACATGCAGTCCCAGGCGCGCGTGAATTTCGACGGGCTTGGCGGGCGCGATGTGTTCCTGTATGTGGTGCGCGGCCAGGTCGAGGTTGGCGAGGTCGTGGTGGACGCCGGGCATTTGATCGAGTTGGGGACCGATGGCGATGCGCTTGAAATCGCAGCGCACGAGGACGCGATGCTGTTGTTCGGCCACGCCGATCCGATTGACGAACCGGTGGTGGCGCATGGTCCGTTCGTGATGAATAGTCGGGCGGAAATCGAGCAGGCAATGCGCGATTATCAGGCCGGCAAGTTCAACGCCGCGATCAGCTGAACATGGGCCACGGCTTCCGATTGAATGTGGCGACGACAGCGCGTCGCCCGCGCTCACCGAAGGCAAGTCCGGCCTGGCTTGTCTTGAAGCGGTTGGTGTAGCCGGGCGCACTGGAAAAATCCAAGCTATGGAGAGGGCCGAATCATGTATGAAGCGATCAAGCAAGGATTCATGGTCTTCGTGTCCGACGGCGACGCGGGGATAGGTTCGGTGCGGCAAGTGGCGCCAGCGGGTCGCTCCGAACTGGTGATTTATGTCGAAAATGCGGGCGACTTTGTCGTGCCCTTGAGTGCGGTCGAATCGGTTCATTCCGACAAGGTCATCTTGAATTGCGACCGCATCACACCGGGTCTGCGGGCAGCGATCGGCCATGCGCATGATGCCGAAGATCGAAATTTTATCGCCCATTCACCGGCAGGCGAGGACAGCGGCCCGTTCAGCGCCGCCTTCATCGAGCAGCAGCGCGAGCGCCTGCTGGCATTGCGGGCGCAGCTTCTGGGTAGCGAGGGAAGCGGCGTTGCCAGCGCGCGGGACTTCAAGGAACAGCATGGCCAAGAGGCGCAGGAATTCGAGGATCGGGCGCAGGATATGGTGCAAAACGAAATTCGCCAGGCGCGGCACGACGTCGATCTGCAGCGCCTCGGCAACATCGATCGGGCGCTGCGCAAGATCGAGAACGGCACTTATGGTCTGTCGGAGTTGAGCGGTGCGCGAATACCGAAAGCGCGATTGGTCATCACACCGGAGGCGCTATTGACAGTGGCAGAGGAGGAGCAGCGAGAAAAAAAATAGAAAGTGGCAGTATGTTATGTAGACTGCCAATTTGCCGCGGAAATTGATGCTTGGTGTCTGGAGTATATGATTTTTCCCTGGGCGCTTGAGGCATGCTGCTCAACCGAAGCGTCGCGCCAGCACGATCCGCCAGATGCCGGTGGAGAGCAGCGAAAGGCCGGTCAGCAAGCCGATGATCGCCAGCGAGCTTTGCGGCCAACCGAGTGCGATCAGCACTGCCAGGACGATCGACAGCACGCCGTCAAACAGTACCCAACCCCAGCCGGGCCGCGGTTTCAGGCGGAACGCCAGCACCGCCCGCGTGATGCCGCTGGCAAACAGGAAGCCACCGACCAGCAGCGCCAGCGAAGCCACGCCTGCCAGCGGCACCACTAGAATTCCCAGTCCGAGCAACAAGGTCAATATGCCGGATGCCAGTTTCCAGCCGAACCCCTTCGCGCCGCGCGTTTGCATCGCATAGGCTATTTCAAAGCCGCCGGCCAACAGCAGCAGCCAGCCGAATATCAGCGCGGTAGCCAGGGCGGCAATGCCCGGCATCAGCACCGCCAGGATGCCGGCGATGATCAGCAGCAATCCCCAGGCGATTTGCCAGCGATGGCTGGGAACGGCTACGGGATGCGTGTCGTTGATCTGGTCGGGAAGATTCATGACGGCTCCTGGTTTGCCCGGCTGGCACGCCGTACCACAATTATCATGCGCGGCTGCCGGCGGTGGTGCCGCGCCGTCTTGCGGATTGATATCCCGCAAACGCATTTTTGGGCCATCTCTGATGCCGCCGCATACCGCAACCATCAGGCTCCGGGCCGGTCGCATGCGAACTGATGCTGGTGGCGGATCGCCTGCGGGCGGAAATCTCGGCTCGGCGTATGTCCGCAGCACGCGGGACGGAGGTTCGAGTCGGCCCGCCGCAGGGCAGGCTCATGGCGGGCGGTCCGTTATTTCAGCAGGCGCGCCAGTTCGACTGCGGTCTTGACATTCATCTTGCAGAAAATATGTGCCCGGTGCACTTCCACGGTGCGCATGCTGATGCCGAGCTGGTCGGCGATCACTTTGTTCATCTTGCCTTCCAGGATCAGGTCCAGCACTTCACGCTCGCGCAGCGACAGTGTCGCCAGCCGCACTTGCACTTCGGCCAGCACGCCGGCGTTGCGCGAGGCGGCCAGTGCTTCCTGCACCCGATCCATCAGCTTGTTATCGTTGAACGGTTTTTCGAAAAAATCGAAGGCGCCGTTCTTCAGCATGTCGACCGCCATCGGCACGTCGCCGTGCCCGGTCAGAAAAATCACCGGCAGCCGCTGGGTCAGGCCGCGCGCCTGCAGCAGGTTGAACAAGGCCACGCCACTCATGCCGGGCATGCGGACGTCGAGCAGCAGGCACTCGCCGGCGGCATCGAAGACGGCCGGTTTGTCCAGCGCCGTCAGAAAGGTGTCGGCGCTGTCATAGGTAGTGGCTGGGGTGGCGCGCGATTGCGCCAGCCACGCCAGCGAATCGCGCATCACTTCTTCATCGTCGAGGATGTGCAGCATGTTGGGTCAGTTCCGGGACAGGGCTGGCAGTGAAAAGCTGAAAATTGTACCGCCCGCGGGGTTGTCGGCATGGGTCAGCGTGCCGCCATGGAATTCGATCGCGGTACGGCAGATATTCAGTCCCATGCCCATGCCTTCTTCCTTGGTTGAAAAAAAAGAGGAGAACAGGCGTTCCTTGAGCTCCGGCGGAATGCCGTGGCCGCGGTCGGTCACTGCGACCTTGACCTCGCCAGCGGCGTCGGTCGTCTCCAGCGTGGCGGCAATGCGCAGGATGCGGCGCTCCGGCGTCACGTTTTGCATCGCTTCGATCGCGTTGCGCGTCAGGTTCAGCAGCACCTGTTCCAGCAGCACGCGATCGGCCGACACCGGCGGCAGATGCGGTGCAATATCAGTCTGAATCGCGACGAAGAACTGGCTCGCCTGCAGCTCGACCAACGGGATGATGTTCTTGATCAGCTCGGCCATCTGCACTGGTTCGCGTTGCGGTTTGCGCTGCTTGACGAACTCGTGCACGCTGCGAATGATGTGGCCGGCGCGTTGCGCCTGGAGGCTGGCTTTTTCCAGTGCCGGCCGCAGCAGGGCGGGATCGGCGCTGCCGTTTTGCAGCAGGTTGATGGCGCCGGTGGTGTAACTGGAAATCGCGGCCAGCGGCTGGTTCAGTTCATGCGCCAGGGTCGAGGCCAGCTCGCCCATGCTGGCCAGGCGGGCGCTGGCCTGCAGTTTTTCCTGCTGTATCCGGTTCAACTCCTCGACCTTCTTGCGATCGGAAATATCGAGGATGGATGCCATCCAGCCGGTCTGACGGCCGGCCTCGTCCACCAGCGGCGACTCGAACACCAGGGCCGGAAAGCGCACGCCGTCGGCGCGCAGGAAAACGGTTTCGAACTGCGGCGTATTGGTGCCGGCCAGCACCAGCTCGAGGCGATCCTCGAATTCATCCATCGCCTCCGGCGCCCAGTAGGGCATTGGTGGCACCTTGCCCACCAATTGTTCCTGGGAGAAGCCGACCATGCGGCAAAAGGCCGGGTTGACGTAGGTGACGCGACCTTCCAGGTCGCGCGCGCGCATGCCGGTCACCAGCGAGTTTTCCATCGCCGCGCGAAACGTTGCTTGCTGGCGCAGCGCGCCTTCGGCCGCCAGCCGGCGGTTGATGTCGCGCCACAGCGCCAGCAGGCTCCACAGCAAGCCGAGCGACAGCGCAATCACCGAGCCGACCAGCAAATTGGGCAGCAAGTCCGGTGCGCTCTTGACGCTGTTGGTGCTCAAGTTCAGGGTCAGGCCGGGCAGCTCG
This sequence comes from Burkholderiaceae bacterium, assembly GCA_035497775.1. Taxonomy (GTDB): domain Bacteria; phylum Pseudomonadota; class Gammaproteobacteria; order Burkholderiales; family Burkholderiaceae_D; genus DATJCV01. The sequence goes on from DATJCV010000151.1 coordinate 6,197, forward strand.
AGGTCGCGGCTGTAGGTGTAGACGCTGCGCCCGGCGCCGCCCGAGCTGCGCCGGGTGATCAGGTTTTCCTCGCTGTCGGTGAGCGTGATTTCATTGTCCTGGGCGAACCACCACGGCACCATTTCGTCCAGGATGCCGGCCACGGTATAGCTGGCAACCAGGCTGCCAATGTAACGCTCATCCTGGAACAGCGGCACGTGATAGTCGAGCAGGGTTGGACTGGCCACGCCTGGCGGCGGCGCAGTGGGGGCATAGAGCGGCTTGCGGATCTTGCGGGCATGCAAGGCAGCCGCGCGCGACGGTGGCGCCAGATCGTCCAGCGTCATCGGCAGATGTCGGCTGGAAGCCACCGAACGATCGTTCTTATCCAGCCAGACCACCCGGTAAAACTCGTGGTTATTGCGCAAGAGCGACGCCGCTCGCTCCGCGAATTGGCTACTAGTCAATTGACCGCCGCTGATCTCGCTGCCGATCAGGCGAATGCTGGCCTCGTCCCGTCCCAGCTGAAAGCGTATCGTCTGTTCGACCCACAGGGTGTCGGCGATCAGTTGTTCGCGCCGCTCGTTGGCTTCCATCTGGCGCGCCTGCCACGGCAGCCACAGCAAAATGGCCACGAACAGCAAGACCAGCAGAATCGGTAGCAGCCAGCGCCACGCCTGCTTGCGGCGCGGGATGTGAAAACGGAATTTCTGGCGTTGGGGCATGCCGGAGGGTAAGGCGGACATGGGCGTGAGTGTACCCGAGCAGCGGCCGCATTGTGGTTATCCACAGTTGCTGGGATGCATCGGCCTGCGCACAATACGAGCCGGATCATTCCAGCTCATTCCGTTCCAATCCCAGGAGATATGCATGAAACTCAAGACCTTGCTGCTTGCCTTGTCGGCGGCCGCCCTAGTCACGCCAATCGCCTATGCGCAAGCGCCGATCGTGATCAAGTTCAGCCACGTGGTGGCGGTCGATACGCCCAAGGGCAAAGGCGCCGAGCGCTTCAAGGAACTGGCTGAAAAGGCCACCCAGGGCCGCGTCAAGATCGAGGTTTACCCGAACAGCACGCTGTACAAGGACAAGGAAGAAATGGAGGCGCTGCAACTGGGCGCGGTGCAGATGCTGGCGCCGTCGCTGGCCAAGTTCGGCCCGCTCGGCGTGAAGGAATTCGAGGTGTTCGACCTGCCCTACATCTTC
>DATJCV010000152.1:0-4809 GCA_035497775.1 Burkholderiaceae bacterium
TAGTAGTGGCTTTAGAACTGATATCTGGCGCGCAACACCAGGAAATTGATGCCGTCATTCGGTTCTTGATAACCGCCATTCGAAAAATGCTGCAGGCGCAATTCCAGGTCGAGCGCATTGCTGAACACGTAGCCAACACCAATGTGGTCGCCAAACTGAAAATGGGTTGATAGCTGTTTGCCGTTGTTGTTATAGATTCCGGACAAGTAGTGCACGCCGATACCCAATTCCCCATACAGACCCTGACCATTGTCCCGCGCGAAACGAAATACTGGCGTGAAGCCGATTTCGGTAATGTTTTGTGTTGTGTCGGGTAAATTTTTAAAGCGGGTGCCGCGCCATTGCGCCAGATCGGCATCCCAGTAGCCGCCGATGTGCGTGCCGTTTGACTGCCACCATCTGCTCGACCAATTCCATTGCGCACCGACGCGAACGACTTGCGTCTGATTCCCATGCGCCCATTCCGCCGACATCGAGTCGACAGCGCCGGAGGTAGCATGTACCGCGGTCAGCACGCATCCGAGTGTGATCGCCATTCCGTCAGCGCGTGTCATCATCGTCGCTACTCCTTCGCTTGTCACGCCGACAGAGCCGGATTGGTGTCAGTCCGAATTCAGGGTTCCAGCCATGCCTGCGAACGTTGTACTGCACGTCGCCATAGTTCCAGGCGTGTATGGCGCTCGTCATGATTCATCGCCGGTTCAAACCGGCGCTGCATTTGCCATTGCGCCGCAATTTCCTGCTGGGATGACCAGAAGCCGACCGCCAAGCCCGCCAAATAGGCAGCTCCCAGCGCCGTGGTTTCGGTAACCATCGGTCGCACTACCGGCACGTCGAGCATGTCTGCCTGGAATTGCATCAACAAATCGTTGTGTGCTGCTCCGCCGTCGACGCGCAGCTCCCGCAAGGCAATGGTGGAATCCTTTTGCATGGCGTCCAGCACGTCGACAGTCTGATAGGCGATGCTTTCCAGTGCCGCGCGAGCGACATGCGCGCCGGTCGTGCCGCGCGTCATGCCGAGCACGGTGCCGCGAGCATAGGCATCCCAGTATGGTGCACCCAGGCCGGTGAAGGCGGGGACAAATACGACGCCGCCATTGTCTGGCACGCTGGTGGCCAGGGCTTCCACCTCGGCGGATTCCTTGATGATTCCGAGGCCGTCGCGCAGCCACTGCACGATCGCGCCCGCCATGAAGACACTTCCCTCCAGCATGTAATCGATCTTGTGGGATGCGCCATCGGCGAGGGCCCATCCGATCGTGGACAACAAGCGATTTTGCGAGTTGACCGCCTTTTGTCCGGTATGCATCAACATGAAGCAGCCGGTGCCATAAGTGTTTTTTGCCATGCCTGGCTGGTGGCACGCTTGACCGAAGGCGGCCGCTTGCTGGTCGCCGGCCATGCCACCAACGGCAATGCGAGCGCCGAAGCATTCCGGATCGGTCGTGCCGAGCAGTTCACTGCTGGCCACCACTTCCGGCAAGATCGAGCGCGGAATATCGAGCGCAGCCAGTAGTTCGTCATCCCATTGCCGGGTATGGATATTGAACAGCAGCGTGCGCGAGGCGTTACTGATATCGGTCGCATGCAAACCACCGCATAGCTTGAACAATAGCCAGCTATCGATGGTGCCGAAGGCAAGGCGGCCATCTTCCGCTTGCCGGCGCGCGCCTGGAATATTATCCAGAAGCCATTTGATCTTGGTGCCGGAGAAATAGGAGTCGAGCATCAGTCCGGTCTTATCCTGAAACATTTGGGCCTTGCCGTCGGCCCGCAACTTGTCGCACAGCGCGGCGGTGCGGCGGTCTTGCCAGACGATTGCATTGGCAATCGGTCGGCCACTCGCGCGATCCCACAGCACGGTGGTTTCGCGCTGATTGGTGATGCCGATGGCGGCAATGTCGGCCGCCTGGACCCGGTTGTTGCGTAGTACCTGGCGCGCGACTGCTAGTTGCGATTGCCAGATTTCGCTGGCGTCGTGCTCCACCCATCCTGGCTGCGGAAATATCTGGCGAAGCTCCTGTTGCGCGGAGCCGCGAATGTGGCCGGCGTGGTCAAATAAAATAGCGCGTGAACTGGTGGTCCCCTGGTCCAGTGCAAGGATGAATTTGCTCATGAAAATATTATGTTTTTTCAGCGTTAACGAATATATGGGGTCTCGAGGCGACCGGGAACGTCCACGCGCAGCGTTAATACATAGCCGGAGAGGGGGTAGTGCTGCAATTCGGCGGCAGGACGGTTGTGGCGTACGGTCGTGACATACAGGGTGCGCAAATCGTCACCGCCAAAGGCCATCATGGTCGGACAGCGCACGGGCAAGCGTATTTCCTGCATCAGCTCGCCAGCGGGCGACAGGCGCAGCAGGCGGCCGCCCTCATACATGGCGCACCAGTAGGCGCCTTCACTGTCCACAGCGGCGCCATCCGGGCGGCCGCCATAGTCGAGCGCCTGCCGCTGGTTGGAGAATTGCCGGAACACGCGCCTGGCACCGATTATCCCGAGCAGTGGATCGAAATCATAGGCATGGATCACGTGGGCGCTGGTATCTGCCTGATACAGCGTGCGGCCGTCCGGGCTAAAGGCAACTCCGTTCGAGACGGTCGCGCGCTGGCCGCTGTCACTGATCGTGCCGCGCTCGACCCGGAACAGCGGCGCCAGCGGCTGGTCGCGGGGTTCGTACAAGGTGCCGACCCAAAGTCGGCCGGCGCTGTCGCAACGGCCGTCGTTGAAGCGCAGGCGAGCGGTATCGTAAGGGGCGGCTGCAATCGGCGTCAGCGCGCCGTCGCGCGGATCAAACCACGCCAGGCCGGTGCGCATGGCGATGAGCACGCTGCCGTCGGCACCAAGCGCGATGCAGCCCGGCTCCGACGGCAGCGGCCAGCTATGATGGATGCCGCTGGCCGGGTGCCAACGATGCAATTCACAGGCGACAATGTCGATCCAGTACAACGCCTCTTCGGCGGCCGCCCAAGCCGGCGACTCTCCTAGCTGCATCGGGGTATCCAGTGCTGGTCGAATCGTGTCAAAAGAATTTGTGGTCGGCATGGCGGTTGCTATTTTCACAGCGGATCGGTCATTATCGCGGAAATGTACGGCATGCAGGCGCACACTATTATCGGAATGGACAGGCTTGACGACGCTTCAATTGTTGCACCGGACTTGCCGCCCTGGTCAGGAAAAAGGAGTTCACTTGAAATTGCTCAACTCTGCTCCCACGGTTGCCTTTCTCGGCATCGGGCTGATGGGGCAACCGATGGCCGCACGTTTGCTGCAGGCTGGTTATCCAGTGATTGCGTGGAACCGAACCGCAAGCCGCGTGCAACCGCTACTCGCGCTCGGAGCGCAAACGGAGGCGACGCCGGCGGCGGCCGTGCGGCAGGCGGATCTGGTGCTGACGATGTTGCAAGATGGTGCGGCAGTAGCGCAAGTGATCAACCAGTCCTTGCCCGGCTTGCAGCGTGGGGCGCTGGTGATCGACATGAGCTCGACCCGCCAGTCGGAAGCGCAAGAGCTGGCGAGTCAGCTGCTGAAGCATGGTGTCGCCTTTCTGGATGCGCCGGTGTCAGGAGGAGTGGGCGGTGCGGAAGCCGGCACGCTGGCGATCATGGCGGGCGGCAGCGGCGCCGATTTCACGCGTGCCGAACCACTCTTGAGCTGCATGGGGCGCGCCACCCTAGTGGGGCCGGTCGGTTGTGGGCAACTGGCTAAGTTGTGCAACCAGTTGATCGTCGGCGGCACGCTGAATATCGTGGCCGAAGCGCTACTGCTGGCGCAGGCCGGGGGTGCCGATCCGGCTGCGGTACGAGCGGCGATTCGCGGCGGCTTTGCCGAAAGCCGGATTCTTGAAATCCATGGCCAGCGTATGCTGGAGCGCAATTTCATGCCGGGCGGTAGGGTCAGCCTGCAAACCAAGGATCTGGATAATGTGCTGCACGCGGCGGCAGCCGCAGCCGTCAAATTGCCGGTGACGGAGCTGGTGACGCAGCGTTACCACAGCATCCTCGAGTTGCTACCGAACGCTGACCACGCGGCGGCGTTGCTGGCGCTGGAGGCATTGAATCCCGGCGTGCGCGTGAGTGAGCAGCCGAATCAGTTGCCGTAATACGGTGCCAACGTGCTGTGTGGCAGCTTGCCGTTCCAATATACTGGATGCAGTATTTTATGGGTGTATATTCTATATGTGGAAGCGGCATTTTTTTCCTTATACTCCGATGATTTCTGTTTTACGTATCCAGCGTAGTAGTCGGCGCGGTGCACGTAAATTTTAAGGATGCATGTCCGATGGCGGCATCCCAGTGCCGACTGGCGGGCGGTTTGGCATCTGATCCGGCTGTTCCGGGTTGCAAATCAGTTCCGCTTTTGGCCAAGTACAGGATGCGCTGCACTGGTTCGTCAACGCCTTTGACGCGCTGGCAAGCCAGCGCCAATCGGTTGGCGCAGTTCCATTTGGCACTGAACCTCGTTATGGACAGAAAAGCCCGACGTTATTGCTGAGCGCAATAATGTCGGTGCGATTCTGTTGCAGTATGTCGAACTATGTTTGCCTGATTGACAGTCGCTGACTGTGTTTTCTCTCGGCGATTCTGGCTGGTCAGCGGATTTTGGTGCATGGTCCTCTAGTTGCGACAAGTCAACATTGTTTCGTGCATGTACTGGCATCTGTCCATATGGCGCTGGAACTATCGAAATTCCGAACCAGGCCAGACTTATAGCAGCGCCCTGGACGGCGAGACGGCGCAAGCTCTGTATAATCCGCTGCTGCAGGAATTGCCACAGGCGGCAATCAGCAGCATCGCACATCGCGAGGTG
>DATJCV010000153.1:0-27846 GCA_035497775.1 Burkholderiaceae bacterium
CGGCGGCCTGCAGCGGATCGATGGCCTGCCTTCGCGCGAGATCGTCCGGCGCGGCATCGGCCGCACCTTTCAGCACGTGCGCTTGCTGCCGGCCATGAGCGTGTTGGAGAACGTCGCCATCGGCGCCCATCTGCGCGGCACGCACGGCGACGTCGCCGGCATCTTCACCGGCATCGCCCGCCTCAACCAGGCCGAAGAACAGACCCTGCTGTTCGAGGCGAAGCAGCAACTCGAGCGCGTCGGCCTCGGCGATCTGCTGTACGAGGAGGCCGGCAGCCTGGCGCTGGGCCAGCAGCGCATCCTGGAAATCGCCCGTGCGCTGTGCTGCGACCCGACCCTGCTGCTGCTGGATGAGCCGGCCGCCGGCCTGCGCTACAAGGAAAAGCAGGCGCTGGCCGAGCTGCTGCGGAAACTGAAAGCCGAAGGCATGAGCATCCTGCTGGTCGAGCACGACATGGATTTCGTGATGAACCTGACCGACCGCCTGGTGGTGATGGAATTCGGCACCAAGATCGCCGAAGGTTTGCCGGCCGAGGTACAGCAAAATCCGGCGGTGCTGGAAGCCTATCTGGGCGGTATCGATTGATAGAGAAGGAAACTCGGATGACTACGCCTATCTTGCAAGTCACTGGCCTGCGTGTCGCCTACGGCAAGGTCGAGGCGCTGCACGGCGCCAGTCTGACGGTCGGCGCCGGCCAGATCGTGACCGTGATCGGCCCCAACGGCGCCGGCAAGTCGACCATGCTGAACGCGATCGCCGGCGCCTTGCCGAATAACGGCACGATGCAAGGGCAGATCAGTTTGCTCGGGCACGACCTGGACGGCGTGCCGATCGAGACGCGGGTGGCGCGCGGCATGTGCCTGGTGCCGGAAAAGCGCGAACTGTTCGCCAGCATGAGCGTGGAAGACAACCTGCTGCTGGGCAGCTACCGCCGCTACAAGGCGCACGAAAAAGACTACGCTGACCAGATGGCGGTGGTGTACGACCTGTTCCCGCGCCTGCGCGAGCGGCGCCGGCAGGAAGCCGGCACCTTGTCCGGCGGCGAACGGCAGATGCTGGCGGTGGGGCGGGCGCTGATGGCCAAGCCGCAGTTGCTGATGCTGGACGAGCCCAGTCTCGGGCTGGCGCCGCTGATCGTGAAGGAAATCTTCCACATCATCGTGCGCCTGAAGCAGACCGGCGTTGCCATCCTGCTGGTCGAGCAGAACGCGCGCGCCGCACTGCAGGTGGCCGACCATGCGTACGTGCTGGAAACCGGCGACGTGGTGCTGGAAGGACCGGCGACGCAATTGGCCAATGATCCGAAGGTGATCGATACCTATCTGGGGTTGGCAAAAAAGGCGGGCTAGCGGCGACTGCGGTACACTCGCTCGATATCAGGAGTATGCCTGAAATTCTACCGGTTCACGAGCGCAAATTACCCTTGCAAGCGGGAGTATCAGGATTGGGGTGATGCCGGTTCCGGGAATTCCGCTACCTGGCCGCAGACTGTGCAGGCCGGATTGCGCGCGATGCCGATGCTGCTCCATTCCATGCTGCGGGCGTCCAGCAGCAGCAGCCGGCCGGCCAGCGACGGCTGAATCCCCAGCACCAGTTTCAGTGCTTCGGCCGCCTGCATGGAGCCGATGATGCCAACCAGCGGCGCAAACACGCCCATGCTGGCGCAACTGACTTCCTCGAACTGCTGCTCCGGCGGAAACAGGCAGGCGTAACAGGGCGACGCGCCGCTGCGCGCATCGAAGACACTGATCTGGCCGTCGAAACGGATGGCGGCGCCCGATACCAGCGGCACCCGCTGCCGCACGCAGGCCTGATTCAGCGCGTGGCGGGTAGCGAAGTTATCGGTGCAATCGAGCGCGACGTCGACCTCCGCCAGCAGCGTCGCCAGGCGGGCGCCGCCGACCCGTTCGCTGACGGCGACCAATTCGACTTCCGGGTTGATCTGCGCCAGGGCCTGCCGCGCCGACTCGGTCTTGGCCGCGCCGATGCGCGCGGTGGTATGCAGGATCTGGCGCTGCAGATTGGTCAGGTCGACCACGTCGTCGTCGATCAGCGTGATCTTGCCGATACCGGCCGCTGCCAGGTATAGCGCGGCGGGCGAGCCGAGGCCGCCGGCGCCAAGCACCAGCGCATGCGCGGCGCGCACTCGCTGCATGCCGTCAATCCCGATCTCGTCGAGCAGGATGTGGCGCGAATAGCGCAACAACTGGTTGTCATTCATCGCTTCAGCAGAATAATTTGCCATCGGGCATCCCCAAACAAAAGGCCGCATCGCTGCGGCCTGATGGCATGTCCGCCTAGGGCGGTGGCGAATTGCCGGTCCTACCCCAAGAATCGTTCAGGCCGGAATTATTTTTTCTCGTCTTCAGGAGCCTGATTGATGCTCGGTTCCTTCTTGTTTTCCACCACCTTGGCTGACGACAACTGCACCGGTTTGCCCTTCAATTGATTGAGGGCCTGGGTCAGCTGGAAATCTTCCTTGCTGCCGAATTCGAGCGGCTTGCGCTTCTTGGCCAGCGCCAGCAGGCGCTGTTCTTCTTCCAGCTCATCGACCTTGGGGCTGTCCGATTCGGCGCTCTTGTCCTTATCGTTGGACAGGTGCTTGGTCAGGTCGGCTTCACGTAGCCGCATGCCGTTCAAGCCGTCGCCGTCAGCGTATTCGTCCACCATCAGGTCCGGCACGATGCCCTTGGCCTGGATCGAGCGGCCGTTCGGCGTGTAGTAGCGGGCAGTGGTCAGCTTGACCGCGGTATCGCGGTCCGGCGGCAGGGCCACGATCGACTGCACCGAGCCTTTGCCGAAGGTTTGCGTCCCCATGACCAGCGCCCGCTTGTAATCCTGCAGGGCACCGGCAACGATCTCGGAGGCCGAGGCCGAACCGGAATTCACCAGCACGATCATCGGTACATTCTTCACTGCTTCCGGCAGTTTCGCCAGCGGATCGCCGAGCGGCCCCGAAGAGTAGTACTCGCGCTTGGCGTAGAACGTCGCTTTCGAGCCGGGCAGTTGGCCATTGGTGGAAACGATCACCGCATCTTTCGGCAGAAAGGCGGCGGCTACGCCGATCGCACCCGGCAATACGCCGCCCGGATCATTGCGCAAGTCGAGCACCAGGCCTTTCAGATTTGGGTCCTCGCCGTACAGCAGGTTGATTTTTTTCGCCATGTCGGCCACGGTCGGTTCCTGGAACTGCGACACGCGCAGCCAGCCGTAACCCGGCTCGACCATCTTCGCCTTCACGCTCTGGACCCGGATTTCCTGCCGGATGATGGTGATGATGACCGGCTTGTCCTCGTCCTTGCGGGCGATGGTCAGGGTGATCTTGGTGTTCGGTTCGCCGCGCATGCGCTTGACCGCCTGGTCCAGCGTCATGCCCTTGACCGGTGTCGTGTCGAGCCGGGTGATCAGGTCGCCAGCCTTGATGCCGGCCCGATAGGCAGGCGAATCCTCGATCGGAGAGATGACCTTGACGTAGCCGTCTTCCATCCCGACTTCGATGCCGAGGCCGACGAACTTGCCCTGTGTGCCCTCGCGCAATTCCTTGAATGCCTTCTTGTCGAGGTAGGAAGAGTGCGGGTCGAGCGACGCCACCATGCCGGAGATCGCCTCGGTCAGCAGCTTCTTGTCTTCCACCGATTCAACATAGTCGGATTTGATCAGGCCGAACACATCCGCCAGTTGCCGCAATTCCTCGACCGGCAACGGCGAACCGGCGTTCTTTTGCGCCAGCGCATCGAACTGCATCGAGGCCGCAATGCCGGCCACCAGACCAAGGCCGATGAGGCCGAAATTCTTCAGTTTGCTACCCATTGATCACCTAGTTGTCACCCATCCGAGAGGGTCGAATGCCCGGCCCTGATATCGCATTTCAAAGTATAAACCCGATTCCTCGTTGCCACCGGTATTTCCAGTGCGGGCCACGATCTCGCCTCCTTTTACCTGATCGCCGGGCCGCTTCAGCAGCGCCTGGTTGTTGCCGTAAATCGTCAGATACTGGCTGCCGTGGTCGACGATGAGCAAATTGCCAAAGCCACGCAACCAGTCGGCGAACACCACTCGTCCATCGGCCACCGTTTTCACCGGGCTGCCTTCGGCGGCGCGGATGAACAGGCCTTTCCATCCGGAACCAGAGCCGTCACTGCGCCGGCCGCCGAATTTCGCCGTGATGTCGCCTGCCACCGGCAAGCGCAAGTGACCGCGCAGAGCGGCAAAGGCGCGCCCGGCTTGGGTGCCGGCCTCCGGCGTGAGCTCATTCTGAGCCAGCGCGCGTGCTGGCGGCTCATCGTCATCGATGGCGTCAGGGTTGGCGGCGCGGTTTTTTCCTGCTGCCGCAGCGGCGCGCTGTTTTTCCTCCGCTGCGCGCGCCTGTGCCAACTGTTCCTGGCGACGTTTTTCGCGGGCCGCGGCTTCCGCCTTTTTCTGCTCCTCGATCAAGCGCGATAGCTGATCCACCAGGCGGCCGAGGCGCTGTTCGTCGCGCGCGATCCCGCCAGCTTGCTTGCGTTGTTGCGCCAGCGTGCCGGCCAACTGTGCCAGCAGCGTGGCGCGGTGCGCCTTTTCGGTTTGCAGCCGGGTTTTTTGCTGTTGCTGCTCCTCGGCAATTTCATCCAGTTCGTCGCGCGCGTTGCGGGTTTCGGCCTGATTCTGTTCAACCGCCTGCAAGTTCGCCCGCAGCGCCTCGATCAGGCTGGCTTGTGCTTGCGAGACGTAGCCGAAGTAGTGCAGGTCGCGATTGATGCGGTTCGGGTTATCGCCGGACAGCAACAGTTTCAGCCGGTCTTCATTGCCGGCCGCATACTGGCCGCGCAACAGCTTGGCCAGCCGTTTTTGCTGGGCCGCTACGGTGGCCGCCAGTTCCGTGTGCTGGCGGGTAAGGCGTTCGAGCCGGCCTTGGGTCAATTTTTGCTCTTGCGCCAGATCATGCAAGGCGCGGTCGGCCTTCGAGATGGCGCTTTCCGCCTCGGCCAAGGCATCGGCCGCCTGGCCATGCGCGCTTTCCGTTTGATCGATCGAACGCTTCAATGCGTTCAATTGTTGCCGCAGTTCGGCGCGTTCGCTTTCGACGGTCTGCTTTTGGCGGCTGCGCTCGGTCAGTTTGGGCGCTGGCTGCGCCAAGGTGCCGACGCTGCTGGTCAATAGCAGTGTCAGCAGCAGCCTTGCGAGCAGTGGCTGGCGAGGGCGAAGCGGAAAATTGCGCAAGGTGTTATTTCGCCTTGCCTTGTGCCGCCACCGCTTGCATCGCCGCCTGCACCGCCGCGGCGTCGCCCAGGTAGTAGCTCCTGATCGGTTTCAGATCGGCGTCCAGTTCGTACACCAGTGGTTGGCCATTGGGGACATTCAAGCCGACGATGTCGGCGTCGCTGACATTGTCCAGCATCTTGATCAAGGCGCGCAGGCTGTTGCCGTGAGCCGAGATGATGATGCGACGGCCGGCGCGAATCGCCGGCGCGATCGACTCGTCCCATAGCGGCATGACGCGCGCCACGGTGTCCTTCAGGCACTCGGTCAATGGAATTTCTTCCGGTTTCAGGCGCGCGTAGCGAGGATCGCCGGCCGAGCTGCGCGGGTCGGACGGCGCCAGCGGCAGCGGCGGCGTATCGTAGCTGCGGCGCCAGATCATCACCTGCTCATCGCCATAGCGAGCCGCCGTTTCCGCCTTGTTCAAGCCTTGCAGCGCGCCATAATGGCGTTCGTTCAGGCGCCAGCTGTGTATGATCGGCAGCCACATCAGGTCCATTTCGTCGAGCGTAATCCAGAGCGTGCGGATCGCCCGTTTCAGCACCGAGGTATACGCCAGGTCGAAGCAAAAGCCGGCTTCGGTCAGCAGTTTGCCGGCCTGGCGCGCTTCGGCCATGCCCTTTTCAGTCAGGTCGACGTCGGTCCAGCCGGTGAAGCGGTTTTCAAGATTCCAGGTAGATTCGCCATGGCGCATGAAGACAATTTTGTACATTGTGGATAGGGTAAGTGAGCGGGGGAGATGAGAAATCGTCGGGAGTCGAGGCTGCGTCTGCCGCGACTGCCAACCCGTGGAGCGATTCGAAAGCAGCAAGCAGCTTCTATTTTATAATGCGGGTATTGATTAATACCATTGGAGTGCCGTGAAATTCATCATTGACAACCTTCCGCTGTTTGGAATCCTGCTGTTATCCGGTGGCGCGCTGGCGTGGCCGCATCTGCAGCGGCGCGGCAGCAAGGTCTCGCTGTTGCAGGCCACGCAAATGATCAACCAGGGCAAGACGCTGGTGCTGGACGTGCGCGAGCCCGCTGAATTTGCCGCCGGCCACCTGCGCGACGCGAAAAATATCCCATTGAAGGAGTTGCCGCAACGGTTGAGTGAACTGGAAAAAGCGAAGGCCAAAAACGTGATTGTGATGTGCCAGTCCGGCGTGCGTTCGCCAAAGGCGGCCAGCGTGCTGAACAAGGCGGGCTTCACCTCGGTCTTCAGTCTCAATGGCGGCCTCGCCGCGTGGCAGGCGCAAGGCATGCCGATTGCCAAATAAGCCAGGAGGAATTGCATGACTGCACGTGTTTTAATGTACAGCACCGGGGTGTGCCCATATTGCCAGATGGCTGAACGGTTGCTGAAGGCGAAGGGTGTCGACAGCATTGAAAAAATCCGGATTGATCTGGATGCCGCCCAGCGTGCCGAGATGATGCAAAAAACCGGCCGGCGCACGGTCCCGCAAATCTATATTGGCGATACTCACGTCGGTGGTTTTGATGACTTGAGTGCGCTGGACCATACCGGCCAGCTCGATGCGTTGCTGCAGGGCGCGTAATCCTGCTTCACCAAACATGGCGCAAGACGCCGCCTCCTTTAATTTCGAAGAAAGTATTGTATGGCTGATCAGAACCAAGCAAATCCGCAAGCAAACGCAGAAGAACAGCAACCGGTGTTCCAGATCCAGCGCGTGTACCTGAAAGATCTGTCGCTGGAACAGCCGAATTCCCCGGCGATTTTTCTGGAACAGGATGCGCCGACGATCGAAGTCGCGGTCGATGTCGGCGCTGCGGTGTTGGCGGAGAACGTTTTTGAATCGACCGTGACGATTACTGTCACCTCGAAAATCAACGACAAGATTGCCTTTCTGGTCGAAGGCAAGCAAGCCGGCATTTTCGAGGCGCGCAACATCCCACCCGAGCAACTCGATCCACTACTTGGCATCGGTTGCCCGAACATCATTTATCCGTACCTGCGCGCCAATATCGCCGACGCCATCACGCGCGCCGGTTTTCCGCCGGTGCACTTGTCGGAAATCAATTTCGAAGTGTTTTATCAACAGCGCCTGCAGGCGGTGGCCGAGCAGCAAGCGCAAAGCGCGGGTTCAGGCATCGTGATGCCGGATGGCTCCAGCGCGGCGACGCATTGAACCCCGGCGCATGAAGCTTCCCTGCACATCGGGTAAGGCGGCCCGGAGGCTGAAGCGGGCATCCCTATTGTTGCTCACGGCGCTGTCGCTGACCGCCGGCAGTGCCCACGCGGCCGATTTCAAATCGATTGGTGCGGCACCCGCCGTGTTTTACGATGCGCCATCCGAGCGCGGCCGGCGCACCTTTGTCGCCCCGCGTGGCATGCCGGTGGAAGTCGTGCTGACCTATAACGAATGGAGCAAGGTGCGCGATGCCGGCGGTGACCTGTCGTGGGTGGAAAGCAAGGCGCTCGCCAACGCACGGATGGTTGTGGTCAGTGTGGCCAAGGCGCAGATTCATGCCGCTGCCGATGATGCCAGCGCGCTGACGTTTACCGCCGACAAAGGGGTGTTGCTGGAACTGCTCGAGCCAACCTCGTCATACTGGATCAAGGTCAGACATCGTGATGGCCAGGGCGGCTATGTCAAGGCGTCCGACGTCTGGGGTGACTGACCGCATGTCAGCTTGCGCCTCGTCCGGTCCATGAGAATGGGGAAGTATGTCAAAAGATAGCGGCATGTCGCACCCGGCACGTGCGACATTTTTCATATTCGTTTCAGTCAATTGTCGGCGACTGGAAATGATCTGCGACGTGTCGCAGCCGGTACGGACGGCGGCATGAACATTACCCTTCTCGGCGCCGGCGCCTGGGGTAGTGCACTGGCCATTGCGTTGGCGGCGCGCCACTCGGTGCTGCTGTGGGGGCGCGACGCCGAGGCCATGCATAAGGTCGCTGTCGAGCGCGAAAACGCCAAGTATCTGCCTGGTCTGGCGCTGCCGTCCGGAGTTGCCGTCAGTGCCGATTTCGATGCCGCGCTGGCGCATGCCGCAGCGCCCGACGGCTTGCTGATCGCCGCTTCTTCGGTGGCTGGCCTGCGGTCATTGGCGGCACGCCTGCAAGGGCGGCCGGTGCCGCACCTGGTCTGGCTGTGCAAGGGTTTTGAGCAGGGCAGCTACCTGTTGCCGCACCAGGTGGTGCAACAACTGTTAGGCCGGGATATTGCGCTTGCTGTCTTGTCGGGGCCGTCGTTTGCGCAGGAAGTGGCGCGCGGCCTGCCGTGCGCACTGACGGTGGCCAGCAACACTCCAGCGCTGGCGGAGCGGGTGGTGGCGGCAGCCCATGGCGACGCGATGCGGGTCTATTCCACCGACGACATGATCGGGGTCGAGGTCGGCGGCGCGGTCAAGAATATTCTGGCGATCGCGGCCGGCATCAGCGACGGCCTCGGTCTTGGCTTGAATGCGCGCGCGGCGCTGATCACGCGCGGGCTCGCAGAAATCACGCGGCTCGGCATCGCCCTCGGCGGCCGTGCCGAAACCTTCATGGGGCTGGCCGGCGTCGGTGATCTGATCCTGACCTGCACCGGGGATCTGTCGCGCAATCGCCGGGTCGGGTTGGCACTGGCGCAAGGAAAAAACCTGCAAGAAGTTGTGGCCGAACTGGGCCATGTAGCGGAAGGTGTGTATTGCGCCGAAGCCGTAGCGGCGCGCGCCCGTGCCTGCGGCGTCGACATGCCGATCACGAACGCGGTCGCGGGCGTGCTGTTCGCCGGTGATGCGCCGCAACGCATGGTGGCGCAACTGCTGGCGCGCGATCCGCGCGAAGAAAGCGCCTGAGCCGGCCGGCGCCGGGCGTTTGCTACGACGGCAGCGCGACCGTCACCAAGACCGACGCATCCTGCTGCGCCAGCAACGCATGCGGCTCGCCGCCTTGCAAATACATCATTTCGCCGGCTTGCAGGGTGGTGTTGCGCTGCTGTGCCTCGAGTTCGACCACCCCTTCCAGGCAATGGATTGTGATTGCGCCTGGCACCCGGTGGTTCAGTAATTTTTTGCCGCGCGGCAGCACCAGCCGCATCACCTCGAGCGTGTCGCTTTTGAACAATGCTGTCGAAGTAGCCTGCGCCAGCCTGGCGCCGAGCGGCCGGACGTCGATCACTTCGCCCGGGCGGGCATGTACTAAAGCCATGTCAATCTCCTTCCGTCCAGACGCAAACAGGATGCGGCGCGTACGCCTTATATCGCGGCCGGCGACCGCCGCCAGCAAGATGCAAGAGTGTGGCGAACCAAAGCGCCGGCATGGCATCCAATTTGCGGTATCTGCTGCGGGTTGATACAGCATACATGCACTGGGACCGGCGCTCAGTGCCATTGCCGTGATTGGTTTGCCAATATGGGTTGCCATTTGCAGTTATCCGATTGACATGGCGCGCGCCTGAACAAATCGGATTCCGCTTTATACTCGCAGTTCATTTTGTAGTCTTTATCACTTTGGTGAAATCCCATATGCATACAGCTTTTCTTACCGCGCCGCGGCGCTCCTTGCAACGCTCGCGCGGCTTCACCCTGATTGAAATCATGGTGGTGGTCGTCATCATGGGCATCCTGGCAGCACTGGTGGTGCCGAAGCTGATGGGGCGTACCGATGATGCGCGCATCATCGCTGCCAAGCAGGATATCGCCACCATCATGCAAGGGCTCAAGCTGTATCGGCTCGACAATCATCGCTACCCGACCACCGAGCAGGGTTTGCAGGCGCTGATCGTGAAGCCGACCGCCGGCCCCGCCGCCAACGGCTGGAAGGCTGGCGGCTACCTCGACAAAGTGCCGAAAGACCCTTGGGGCAATCCGTACCAGTACCTGTCGCCGGGGGTCAAGGGCGAAGTGGACGTGTTTTCGTTCGGCGCCGACGGCCAGCCAGGCGGCACCGAAAACGATGCCGACATTGGCTCGTGGGATCTGTAACGTCACCGTTTTCTCTTTATAGCCAGCCGCGCTGCCGGCGCGTGCGCCATCTGCGCCACGCCGGCTTCACCTTGCTGGAACTGCTGCTGGTGATTGTAATCGCCGGCATCACGCTTGGACTGGTGTCGTTCAATGCCATGCCGAGCGCACAGCAGACGCTGCAAAAGGAAGCGCAGCGGATTGCCTTGCTGATGCAACTGGCGCGCGACGAGGCGATCGTGCGCGATCGGCCGATCGCGTTTGAAGCGGCGCCGGACGGCTATCGCTTTGTGCTGCGCGAAGGCAATGGCTGGAAGCCACTCGAGCAAGAGGACATGTTGCGCGAGCGCAGGTTTGAGCGGCCGCCGGTGACGCTGTCGATCGAACCGGCGGGCGCCGCCGCAGGCAATCCGCTCCGCATCGTCTTCGGCCGCGAACCGGTCGACAAGCCGTTCGTGCTGACGCTGGCCGCCGGGAACGGTCGCGTCGCCATCCGTGCCGATGGCATCGGCCATTACGAGGTTGAACAAAATGCGGCCGAGTGAGCCGGGGAAGGCGGCCGAGATGCAGCAGCGTCCCTCTGCGCCGGCTACCGTGCCTGTGTCGCGCGGTTTCACGCTACTCGAAGTATTGGTGGCGCTGGTGATCGTCGGCACCGCGCTCGGCGCCAGCCTGCGCGCGATCGGCAGCCTGACCCGCAACAGTGACGACCTGCGCGCGGCGACGATGGCTACCTGGTCGGCTGAAAATCGCTTGGGCCAGATCCGCCTGGGGCGTGAATGGCCGGCGCTCGGCAAGCGTCAGTTCGCGTGCGCCCAAGGCGAGTTGGCGCTGGTCTGCGAAGAGGAAGTGCTGGCCACGCCGAACCCCTATTTTCGTCGTGTACAGGTCAGTGTCTTCGAAAGCGGGCAGCCGGAGCGGCGCATCGTGCGCCTGGTGCAGGTGGTGCCGAATGGCTAGGCAGATGCGCCGGCGTCGTGCCGGCTTTACGTTGATCGAACTGCTGGTAGCGATCAGCGTGCTGGCGGTGGTCGCGGTGCTGGGCTGGCGCGGGCTGGATGGCATCGTGCGGGCACGCATCGCGCTCAACCAGCAACTGGCCCAAACGCGCGGTCTGCAACTGGCGTTCGCGCAGCTGCAAAGCGATTGCGCGCGCATCGTGCCGACCGCGCTGCTTGCCGGGCGTCCGATACTGGCGGTGGAGCAGGAGCGGCTGCTGCTGGTGCGTACGGTATACGCCGATGATCAGCCGATGCGCCTGCAGGTGGTCGGCTACCGCTTGCAGGACGGTGTCTTGACGCGCCAGGAATCGCCACCAACCCGTGACCTGACGGAGCTGAACGGCTTGTGGCTGGCGGCGCTAGACAATCGGATGGCGGCGCCGGTCGTAGCGCTCGAACGAGACGTGGCGGCGATCACGATGCGGGTCTGGGGCGCCGACCGCCCTGGTTGGCGCGCTGCCGCCGACGCTGCCGCGGCCAATGCCGATGCCAACGCCAACGCCAACGCCAATGCCAACGCCAATGCCAATGCCAATACCAACGCACCGACGCCGATACTGACCGGGCTGGAGGTGTCGCTGCAGTTGCGCGAACAGCCGAGCAGCATGGTCAAGGTGTTTTTGCTGGGAGCCGTGTAGGAATGCGACGGCGCCAATTCCAATTTCGATGCCGGCAGCGCGGCGTGGCGATCATCACCGCCTTGCTGCTGACCACGCTGGCGATCACGATCGTCGCCAGCCTGTTCTGGCAGCAGCAGGTGCAGGTGCGCTCGATCGAGAACCAGCGCTTGCAGTTGCAGAAGCAATGGGTGTTGCGTGGAGCACTGGACTGGGCCCGGCTGATCCTGCGTGAAGATGCCAAATATTCGACGGTGGATCAACTGGGCGAACCATGGGCGGTGCAACTGGCCGAAACCCGGCTCGACCAGTACGTGGAAAATGAACGGGCCGAGGGTGACATCGCGGACGCCACGCTGTCCGGCCATATCATCGACGCCCAGTCGCGCTTCAATCTGACCAATCTGGCCGTCAACGGCGTGGTCGACGCGGCGCAGGTGGCGGTATTTCAGCGCCTGCTGAGCGGCTTGCAGCTGGATCCGAGCCTGGCGCCTGCCAGCGCAGAACTGGTCGCCGCCGGCCAGCCAAAAGCAGCGCCGGCCACGGATGCGGCAACGGCGGGCGCAGTGGCTGCCGGCGACACGATTGGCATTACCCAGGTCGATGATTTATTGGCGGTGCCAGGGTTTTCGCCGACTATCTATGCCAAACTGAAAGATTCCGTCACGGTGCTGCCGCAGGCGACGCCGGTGAATGCCAATACGGCGTCGGCTGAAGTGCTGGCAGCGGTCATTGATACGCTGTCACCGGCCGACGCCGCGGCGCTGGTTGCCAGTCGCGAGCGCGCCTATTTTCGTGATGGGGCTGATTTGGCGCAGCGCTTGCCGGGGGGGCGGCTCAATGGCAGCGGGCTCGTTTTTGCTACTCATTTTTTCCTGGTCGATGGCAAGATCAGGATCAGCCGGGCGTCGCTGCAAATGCTGGCATTGATTGAACGCAATGGACCAAACACAAAACTGATCTGGATCAGGGAAAATTAAGGACAATCGGCAAGTCGCCAATATGGGGCGCCGGTAGCCGCAAGCAACGTAAAAACCAGGAAAACGGGACGCCCTTGAGCACACTTTACATTCGCCTGCCGACACGTGTGGCTGCCGGTCGCGCGGCCGATCAGGCGCAGATCGGTTGCGCGTTCGCGCTGGCGACCGACGCCGGCAGCGTGCAGCGCGAAGGCGTGGCGCAACTGTCGGAACTGGCTGCATCGGTCGCCGGCGCGCAGCGCCTGGTGTTGATCCTGGCTGCCGCCGATGTCAGCCTGCTGCGGGTGATGGTGCCGCCGCTGTCGCCGGCGCGCTTGAGAGCGGCGCTGCCTAATCTGGTCGAGGATCAATTGCTGACCGACCCGGCGGACTCGGTGGTGGCGGCCGGGCGTGCCATCGACGGCCTGCGCACGGTGGCGGTGGTGCAGCGCGACTGGCTGGAGCTGCTGGTCAATATCATGCTGGCACTGGGGGCGCGCAAAATCCAGGCGTTGCCGGCGCAGTTGTGCCTGCCGTACCGGAGCGGGGCCGTCAGCGCCGCGGTCAGTGCAATCGACACCGGCGTCGAGCGCGACATCTCGCTGACATTGCGGCTGGCGGAGGAGGAAGGAATCGGCTTGCCATTGCTGTCGCAGGCAGTAAGTGCCATAGCGCCAGAAACCGTGCACATGCTGCGGCTGGTGGCGCCGGAAGCGGCCGTCACGCTGTATGTGCCGGCCGCCGAGATGCAGGCGTATCAGACGGCGCTGGAGCAGGCAGGAGAGCAGCGCATCACGATCGAGGCCGATTCCTGGGCGCACTGGATCACCGGCGCCCGCAATGCGCAGCCGGATCTGGCGCTCGGCCTGAGCGGCGCCGCTGGCCCCAGTGTCGATTGGGGCCGCTGGCGCTGGCCACTGGTGCTGGGCAGCGCGGTATTGCTGGTGAATGTCCTGGCGTTGAACCTGGACTGGTGGCGCCTGAAGCAGGAGGCGAACGCTACGCGGGCTGCGCTGACCCGGATTTTCCAGGAGGCCTACCCGCAGGAGACGGTGATCATCGACCCGGTATTGCAGATGCGGCAAAAACTCGCCGCCACCAAACGCCAGGCCGGCCAACCGGCGCCGGATGACTTTGCGCCGTTGGCGGCCGGCTTTGCCGAAGCCTGGAGCCGTGCCGGCAGTGATGGACAGCCATTGCCGGCGATTGCCGCGCTGGAATACCATGAGCGTGCCTTGCTGGTGCGCATCAAGGCGCCGGGCGAAATTCCACTGGCGCAATTGCAGCCGGCGCTGGCCGCGCGCAACCTGACGCTGACCCAGCAAGGCGCGGATGCGCTGCAGATCCGGAGCGCGCAATGAACGCGCTGCAACGGCTGCGGCAATCGCTGTTGCTGTTTCTGGCAGCGCGCGACCGGCGCGAGCGCATCCTGTTGGGATGGGGGACGGCGTTACTGGTGCTGGCCTTGGTATACATGTTGCTGATCGATCCGGCGCTGGCCGGCCGCGCCCAATTGCGCAAGAACTTGCCCGCCCTGCACCAGCAAGTGGCGGAATTGCAGGCGCTGGCGAGCGAAGCGACCGGGCTTTCCGGCAAGACGGCGGCGCCGCTGGTGGCGGTATCAAAAGAGAGCATCGAAACCAGCCTGGCGCGTAGCGGCCTGGCGGCGCAAAGCGTGGTCGTGACCGGTGATTTCATCAAGGTGCAATTGGCGGCGGCGTCGTTTGCCGGCATCGTCGGCTGGCTGGGCGAGATGCAAGCCAGCACGCGCGTTGCTGTCAGCGACGCCGCCATCACGGCGCTGAGCGAGCCGGGCAGCGTCAATGCGACGCTGACCTTGCAGCGGCGGCAAGGTGAGTAAGCTGACACCGCAGCGCGGTGAGGGCGCACGGCTGCGCAGGGCGGGTGCATGCGCGGCCTGATGCTATGGTGTGGCACCGGCGTGCTGGCGGTGGTGCTGACGGTGCTGGCCTTTTTGCCGGCGACATGGCTGTCGGTATTGGTGGAGCGGCAAACCGGCGGCCGTCTCGCCTTGGGCGATGCGCAGGGTACGCTGTGGCGCGGCTCGGCCTTTATCGGTGGCGCCCCCGGCGGCGGCGATCCGCTGACGCCGCTGTTGCCGGGCCGTTTTTCTTGGCGTCTGTCGCCGGCGCTGCTGCTGGGTCGGGTTGACGCCGAATTCCAGAACCCGGCCGCCTTGTCGGCCGCGCTGCAGATCGACGGCAGCTGGAGCGAGTGGCGGTTCAGTCCGGCTGCAGTCATGCTGCCGGCGCAACGGCTGACGGGACTGGGTGCGCCGTTGAATACAATCCAGCCTTCCGGCCAGATGCGTTTGTCATGGAATCGATTGCAGCTGACGCGGCATGGCCAGCGCGTGGACCTGCAAGGATCGTTGTTGCTGGAAATGATGAATATTGCATCGCGCCTGTCGCCGATCAAGCCGCTCGGGGTTTATCGCTTGACAATAGATTGGCATGGGCAAAGTGCCCAAATGCAACTAAAAACCGACCGCGGACCGATGCTCCTGAGCGGCAGTGGCAGCATTCAGAGTGGTGGCTTCAACTTCAGCGGCAGAGCCGAAGCGGCGCCGGGAGAAGAGGAAAGGCTGGCAAATTTGCTGAATTTGCTGGGTCAGCGCCGTGCCGAAGATGGCAAAAATTTTATCGCCTTAGAGTTCAGACAATGAAAAAGAAAATAGCAGCGAGCGTGCCTTGGTCGCGCGACTGGAAACGGCTTGGCGTGGCGGCATTGCTGTTGGGGGCGCTGCTGGCGCCGCCGGCATTCGGCGCGGATCCGGCGCCGGCAACGGGAACCACCGCGGGCACAGCCAATCTGAACTTTGTCGGGGCCGACATCGACACCGTGATCAAGGCGATCGGCCAATACACCAATATTACCTTCGTGATCGATCCGCGCGTCAAGGGCACCATCAGCCTGGTATCGGAAAAGCCAGTCAGCAAGTCGCAGGCGTTCCAGATGCTGACGTCGGCCTTGCGCCTGCAAGGCTATGCGGTGGTCATGAGCGAAGGCTACGCCAAGGTGGTGCCGGAAGCCGATGCCAAGCTGCAAGTCAGTCCGACGCAATCCGGTGCGCTGCGCGGCGACCAGATCGCGACCCGCATCTACCGTCTGAATTATGAGTCGGCGGCCAACCTGGTGGCGGTGCTGCGGCCGCTGATTTCACCCAACAATACGATCAATGCCAATCCCGGCACCAATTCACTGGTGATCACTGACTACGCCGACAACCTGCAGCGGCTGGGCAAGATCATTGCCGCGCTGGACGCGCCGACGACCAGCGATTTCGACGTGGTACCGGTGCAGCATGCGATCGCCGCCGATATTGCGATGATGGTGAATCGGCTGATGGAAAGCGCTGTCGGCGGCGGCGCCGCGCCGGGAGCGGCCGACAGCGGACGAGTCAGCTTGCTGGCCGATCCGCGCACCAATTCCGTCATCATCCGGGCGCCGTCCGTGGCGCGCGCCAATCTGGCGAAATCGCTGGTTGCCAAGCTCGACTTGCCGACCGCGCAAGCCGGCAACGTGCACGTGATCTATCTGAAAAACGCCGATGCGAGCAAACTGGCGCTGACCTTGCGCGCGGTGGTGACGTCGGATACGTCCGCTGCCGGCGCCGGCCAGCCCGCGGCGGCAGCGGCGCCGACCGGCGCCCCGAGTTCCGGGCTGAATACCAGCGCGGGCGGCATGCAAAGCAGCGGGCCGAGCCAGTCGCAGCCGGCCAACCTGGGGCCGCTGCCGAGCGGCGGTGCGGCCGGTTTCATCCAGGCCGATGTCGCCACCAATTCGCTGATTATCACCGCCAGCGAGCCGGTGTACCGCAACCTGCGCAGCGTGGTCGATCAGCTCGACGCCCGCCGCGCCCAGGTCTACATCGAGTCGCTGATTGCCGAAGTGACGTCGACCAACGCCGATGCGCTGGGCGTGCAGTGGGCCGGCCTGTCCGGCAACAGCAGCAGCAGCTACCGGGTCGGCACGATTACCGGTTTTTCCACCGCTGGCGACAATCTGATCGGCCAGATCATCTCGCAGGCGACCACCGGCAAGCCACTGGCTACGCCCCCCAGCAATGGCCTGAATCTGGGCATCTTCCGCCAGATCAACGGTGCACTGGGGCTAGGCGCGATCGCGCATGCGCTGGAGAGCATGAGCAACACCAATATCCTGTCGATGCCAAACCTGATCACGCTCGACAATGAAGAAGCCAGGATCATTGTCGGCCAGAACGTGCCGTTCCTGACCGGCTCGTACGCCACCCAGGCCTCGGGCGGCGCCGCCGGCGTCAACCCGTTCCAGACCATCGAGCGCAAGGACATCGGCGTGTCGCTGCGGGTGCGCCCGCAAGTGTCGGAAGGCGGCAGCGTCAAGATGGCGATCTATCAGGAAACCTCGGCGCTGCAGCCGACCCCCGGCGTGGTCGACATCGTCACCAGCAAGCGTTCGCTGGAAACCAGCGTGCTGGTGGACGATGGTCAGATCGTCGTGCTCGGCGGCCTGATCGAAGATACGGTCAATGACGGCGTCGAAAAAGTGCCGGGCCTGGGCGATATTCCGGTGGTCGGCAACCTGTTCAAATACAAGACGCGCAGCCGCGCCAAGACCAATCTGATGATCTTCTTGCGGCCCACCGTGATTCGCGACAACCAGCAGAGCGTGAATGTCGCGGCCGACCGCTACGAGTTCATCCGCAATCAGCAGATCGCGCAGCAGCCGGAGCCGACGATCGTGCTGACGAACATGGGAGCGCCGGTGTTGCCGCCGCTACACAACGGCCGCATGATCGATGGCCAGTTGTATAACAGCCCGGACGTGCAAGATGGCGCCGTCAGGCCCATCCCGCAAGAACCCTTGCCGCCGTTGACGCCACAGCCGCCGGCGCCGGACGAAAAATTACTGAACTGATGATGGAAACACGACTTTTACCCTACGCCTTCGCGCGCGACTTCGCGCTGCTGGCACAGCGTGGCGATGGCGCCGACGGTGAGGTCGAGGTGCTGGTGTCGAATACCACCGCGCCCTCGGCGATCGCCGAAGTCGGCCGCCGTTTTGGCCGCATGCGCTTGAAATCGATGCCGCTGGTGGAACTGGAGGCGGCGATCGCGCAAGCCTATGCCGGCTCCGGCGGCGACGCCGCGCAGGTGATCGACGAATACGAATCCGACCTCGACCTGGCCAAGCTGATGCAGGACATGCCGGCGGTCGAGGACTTGCTGGAATCGGCCGACGATGCGCCGGTGATCCGCATGATCAACGCGCTGTTGACGCAGGCGCTGCGCGAAGGCGCCTCCGACATCCACATCGAGCCGTTCGAGCAGATCTCGATCGTGCGCTTCCGCATCGACGGCACGCTGCGCGATGTCGTGCGGCCGAAGAAGGGCATTCACGCCTCGCTGATTTCGCGCATCAAGATCATGGCGCAGCTCGACATTGCCGAAAAGCGCCTGCCGCAGGACGGCCGCATCACGCTGCGCGTCGGCGGCAAGCCGGTCGACGTGCGCGTCTCGACGCTGCCGACCGGGCATGGCGAACGCGCGGTGCTGCGTCTGTTGGACAAGGAAGCCGGCCGTCTCGACCTGAATCACCTCGGCATGAGCGAGGAGGTGCAGGCCCAGTTCGACCACCTGATCGCGCAGCCGCACGGCATCGTGCTGGTCACCGGGCCGACCGGCTCCGGCAAGACCACCACGCTGTACGCGGTGCTGTCGCGCCTGAACGCCTCCACCACCAACATCCTGACGGTCGAGGACCCGATCGAATACGAGGTGGCCGGGGTCGGCCAGACCCAGGTCAATCCGCGCATCGACATGACCTTCGCCAAGGCGCTGCGGGCGATCCTGCGGCAGGACCCGGACGTCATCATGATCGGCGAAATCCGCGACCTCGAAACCGCGCAGATCGCGGTGCAGGCGTCGTTGACCGGCCACCTGGTGCTGGCGACCTTGCACACCAACGACGCGCCGGCCGCGGTCACGCGCCTGCTCGACATGGGGATCGAACCGTTCCTGCTGTCGTCGTCGCTGCTGGGCGTGGTGGCGCAGCGGTTGGTGCGCAAATTATGTCCGCATTGCAAGCGCCATGACGGCAGCCATTGGCACGCGGTCGGTTGCGAGCAGTGCGGCCAGACCGGCTACCAAGGTCGCGTCGGCGTCTACGAACTGTTGCTCACCACCGACCAGATCCGCGCGCAAATCCATGAGCAGTCTTCGGAAGCGGAGATCCGTGCCGCCGCCCAGCACGACGGCATGCGGACCATGCGCGAGGATGGCGAGCGCTGGCTGGCGGACGGCACCACGACCCAGGCGGAAGTGCTGCGGGTCACCAAGGATTAGTCATCGTCAGCCGTTTTTTTTCATTGTCTGCAAAGGTGTAACCCCTCGTGCCAGCATTTCGTTATGAAGCGGTGGACGCCGCCGGCGGCACCCGGCGCGGCGTCGTCAATGCCGACAGCGCGCGCGCGGCGCGCTCGGATTTGCGTGGCCAGGGACTGGTGCCGATTGCGGTCGACGCCATCGCCGCTCAAGTGGACGCGGCCGGCCAGGTTGCCCGGCGCGGCGGCTTGCGCACGCACTTGTCCACCACCGAGCTGGCCCTGTTTACGCGCCAGCTGGCCAGTCTGCTGGAAGCCAGCCTGCCGCTGGAGCAGGCGTTTTCAGCCTTGCTGGAGCAGGCCGAGCGCCCCTATCTGCGCGACCTGATCGCATCGATCCGCTCGGACGTGATGGGTGGCGCCTCGCTGTCCGATGCGCTGGCGCAGCATCCGCGCGACTTCGCCGACATCTATCGGGCGCTGGTGTCGTCCGGTGAGCAGATCGGCCAGCTCGCGCGCGTGCTGTCGCGCCTGGCCGACTACATCGAGCGGCGCAATGCGCTGGTGCAAAAGGTCAAGCTGGCATTCACCTATCCCGCCATCGTTACCGTGGTGGCGTTCGCGATCGTGATCTTCCTGCTGAGTTATGTGGTGCCGCAAATCGTCACGGTGTTTGCCAATACCAAGCAGAAGCTGCCGCTGCTGACGGTGATGATGCTGGCGGTCTCGGATTTCGTGCGCAACTACGGCTGGATGGTCGCGTTGCTGCTGATCGCGGCGTTTTTCATCTGGCGTCGTTTGCTGAAAGATCCGGCGACCAAATTGCGCTGGCACACCTGGCTGCTGGACGCGCCGCTGTATGGCAAGTTCGAGCGTAGCCTGAATACCGCGCGCTTCGCCAGTACGCTGGCGATCACCACCGGCTCCGGCGTGCCGATTTTGCGCGCACTGCAAACCAGCCGCGACACGCTGACCAATGTCGCCATGCGCCAGCAGGTGGAGGACGCCACCAGCAGCGTGCGCGAAGGCGTCAGCCTGGCGCGGGCGCTGTCGGCGCACAAGCATTTCCCGCCGATGCTGATCCACATGATTCGCGCCGGTGAAGTCACCGGTGAGTTGCCGGCCATGCTGGAGCGCGCCTCGAACGCTCAGGAGCAGGATCTGGAGCGGCGCGCGCTGACCATCGCCGGCCTGCTGGAGCCGGCGCTGATCCTGGCAATGGGGGTAGTGGTGCTGCTGATCGTGTTGGCGGTGTTGATGCCGATTATCGAGATCAACCAGCTGGTGCGCTGAGGCTTGGCGGAGCAGGGTTGTGTTGCCTGGGATCGGCGCCGGTCGGATTGCTGGTTCGGCACGGATAAGTGGCAACGAGAGGCGCACAGCCGTGGCGTGAAGCGAATTTGTTGGGTGTATGTGGTTAATGTGACCATATTTCGCCCGGTATTGATCCTATGTATAGGCAGTATATGGTTATCACCAAGCCTCGGAGAAAGATGAAATGAAACGTTTGCCGGGATTGGCCAGTTTTGTCCTGTTTATCGCGTTGTGCGTGTCACTGGCGTTCTGGGCGATGCAGTTGTTCAAGCCGGCGGCGCGCGCGGTCGCCGCGCCGCCGCCGGCCGCGACCGAGGTTGATTTGCAGGCGGCGGCCGGACTGTTTGGCGGTCGCAGCACGGTGGCCGCAGCCAGCAATTTCCAGTTGAAGGGCGTGGTGGCGGCCGAGCACGGCGGCGATAGCGTGGCGATTCTGTCCGCCAACGGCAAACCGGCGCAAGCGGTGCGCCAGGGAGCCGAAATCCTGCCGGGCACGGTGGTCAAGGAAGTGCACAAGCGCTATGTGCTGGTGTCGGATGGTGGCGTGCCGAAGCGGGTCGATTTGCCGGAAAACGCGCCGTCCTCGACCCTCTCCAGCCCGATTGGCTCCAATTCGCCGCCGCCGTCGGTAAGGCCCAACCCGCCCAGCAGCCAGCCGGTACCGGCCGTCACCGTCGGCCCAGCCATGCCGATTCAGCAATCGATGCCGGGCGCGCCTGCCAATCCGGCCATGCCGCCGCGATAGTGTCCCGGCCGGTGCTGGCCGGGATTGTCTTCCAGCAGCATACTCCTATGTAGGGAAGTGAATCTCGCGCGGTGTTATGGTGATTTTAGAACATACTCCAGGCGCTGCTTGTTTATCGAGAGGCGCCAGCCGGGTTTGTCTGGCCTGCGGCGAGCGCGGCATTCAATCCTCGTCGGAGCCGGCCAGGATTTTTTTCAGCGCGCGCCGCTGCCCTTGGCGCAGGGCGGAGGCGCTTTTCCGATGCGCTCCGGCGCGCAACCCGGAAGCCGCCAGCGCCACCGGGTTGCGCGGCTTTTGCTGGCGCGGTGTCAGCGTTGTGCGGAACACCAGTTTCTGTCGTGTGCGCAGGGTTTTGTTGGCCATGATCCGAGCTTCGATGCAGAACTCCAAGAGCACCGGCTGCGCCAGCGCCGCCTACAGTACGTAGCGCGACAGGTCTTCATCGACCGCCAGCGCGCCCAGCCGTTGGTTGACATAGGCAGCGTCGATCACCAGCGCGCTGCCGGCATGCTCGCTGGCGGTGTAGGAAATTTCTTCCAGCAATTTTTCCATCACCGTGTACAGGCGCCGGGCGCCGATGTTCTCGGTCTTTTCATTGACTTCGAAGGCGATTGCCGCCAGCCGCGCGATGCCTTCCGGCGCGAATTCGACGGTGACGTTTTCAGTCGCCAGCAGCGCGGCATACTGCGTGGTCAGGCAGGCGTCGGTGCCGGTCAGGATGCGCTCGAAATCGGCGATCGACAGCGATTCGAGTTCGACCCGGATCGGCAGCCGGCCTTGCAATTCAGGAATCAGGTCGGATGGCTTGGCCAGCTGGAAGGCGCCGGAGGCGATGAACAGGATGTGATCGGTCTTGATCATGCCGTACTTGGTGTTGACGGTGGTGCCTTCGACCAGCGGCAACAGGTCGCGCTGCACGCCGGCGCGCGAGACGTCGGCGCCGCCGACCTCGGAGCGGCTCGCGATCTTGTCGATTTCATCCAGGAACACGATGCCGTTCTGTTCGACGTTGGCAATTGCCTTTTGCTTCAGTTCGTCGTTGTTGATCAGCTTGCCGGCTTCTTCCTCGACCAACAGCTTCATGGCTTCCGCGATCTTCAGCTTGCGCGCCTTCTTGCGGCCGCTGCCGATGCCGGAAAACATCGACTTGATCTGTTCGGTCATTTCCTCCATGCCGGGCGGCGCCATGATTTCCATTTGCGGCCCGGCTTCCGCCACTTCGATCTCGATTTCACGCTCGTCCAGCGCCCCTTCGCGCAGCCGCTTGCGCAGCGTCTGGCGGGTGCTGTTGCCCTCGTCGTTCGACGGCGTCGCGTGCGGCGCATTGAAGCCGAAATCGCGCGGCGGCGGCACCAGGATGTCGATCACCCGATCTTCCGCCGCGTCTTCGGCGCGCGCCCGAACCTTGCGCATTTCGCTTTCCCGCGTTTGCTTGATGCCAATGTCGATCAGATCGCGGATGATGGTGTCGACGTCGCGCCCGACATAGCCGACTTCGGTGAATTTGGTGGCCTCGATCTTGATGAACGGCGCATCGGCCAGCTTGGCCAGGCGGCGCGCGATCTCGGTCTTGCCAACCCCGGTGGGGCCGATCATCAAGATGTTTTTCGGCGTGATTTCATGCCGCAGCGGTTCCGCCACCTGTTGCCGGCGCCAGCGGTTGCGCAGCGCGATCGCCACCGCCCGCTTGGCGTTGGCCTGGCCGACCACGTGCTTGTCGAGTTCGGAAACGATCTCTTGAGGAGTCATGTTCATGATGAGAGAAATACCTGAATGGGTGGTTGCAATGGCGAGCCGAACCGGGCTCACTCCAGCGTTTCGATGATGTGCGAGAGATTGGTGTAGATGCACAGTTCGCCGGCGATCGTCAGCGATTTCTTGACGACGTCGACCGGCGCCAGGTCGGTGTTTTCCTGCAGCGCCTTGGCGGCCGATTGGGCGAAGGTGCCGCCGGAGCCGATCGCGCCGATGCCGTCGGTCGGCTCCAGCACGTCGCCGTTGCCAGTGATCACCAGCGTGGTGTCGCGGTCGGCCGCCAGCAGCATGGCTTCCAGTCGGCGCAGCATGCGATCGGTGCGCCAGTCCTTGGCCAGTTCGACCGAGGCCCGCATCAGGTTGCCTTGGTGTTTTTCCAGCTTGGCCTCGAACAGGTCAAGCAGCGTGAACGCATCGGCAGTGCCGCCGGCGAATCCCACCAGCACCTTGTCGTGGTATAGCTTGCGCACCTTGCGCGCGGTGCCTTTCATGACGACGTTGCCCAGTGTCACCTGGCCATCGCCGCCCAGCGCCACCTGATTGCCGCGCCGCACCGACAAGATCGTGGTGCCGTGAAATTGTTCCATATCTGCCTCTGAAAATGAACGTATCCGGCCGAAAGCCGATAACCTTTAAAAGGATGGGGTCGGAGGCGTTGATTGCAAGATGCCGGCGCCGGCGCCGGTCAATTTTTGCGGGGAATGATGCGCACGATGCCCTGCAGGCCGAGTGCCTGCAGCAGCGCGATGACCAGGTGGTTGAGGTTATGCAGTTCTATCGTCTTGCCAGGCTGCGCGCTCAGGCCACTCAGCAATGGTCCGGCGGTGCTGAAATCGATCCGCGCCAACTGTTGGCAATCGAGTATGGCCGGCTGGTGTTGCTCGGCATAGCTGGCAATGGCGCTCAGCAACTGCTCGGTATCGCCCTCGATGACCTGCGGCATCAAGAAGATGCCAGTGGCGCCGGCTTCGGCCGGAGCCTCGTCCTGCGCGGTGCTGATCCGGGTCTTGGGTGCGGCGAATGCCGGTGGCGAGACTTCGAAGGTGACGCAGTAGTCGATGCTGGCTTCTTCGAACTCCTTTTCCCGGTTCAGCAATTGCAGAAGTTCCAGCAACAGCAGCCAGGGCACCTCGGTTTCGTCGCGCCGGCCGACTGCCAGAATGGCGCGAATCTTGTTTGCCAGTTCCGGCGCGCCGACCAAAACCAGTTCCAGCCCGGCTTTCTGCAGTCTCTTCAGGACCCGCAGCAGCAGTCCGCAGCCGACCGGATCGACGGCGCTGACGCGGGAAAATTCGAGGCGCAGCTGCGCGTGGTTCTCGGCCAGTTTCTGGGCGCGCGCCAGCTGCTTCACGCTTTGCGCATTGAGTACGCCCGAAAAGGCAACGCTCGGGGCCGCCGCCGGTTGATCGCTGGCCGCACGGTATGACGGCGCCAGAGCCGGCGCGTCGCGCCATGTCGGCGGCGACATTTCGAATTTGCCGGCGTAGGCGATGGACAGCGCATCGAACTGCTCGCGTTGCCCCATGACCTGGTGCAAGTCGAACAGCATGCTCCACGCAAGCGCCGCCGCCGGGCCCAGCGTGTCGTCCTGGATTGCCTCCTGAAGAATTTGTTGCGCTACTGCGGTCTGGTTGCTGGCAAACAGGATCGCCGCTTCTTCCAGCGCCGGCGCGCTGGGTAGTTCCGCCATGGAATCGGCACTGTCGACCGCCGTCACCAGCTTCGGCGCCGACTCGGCCGTCGGTTTGGTCGGCTCCTGGGTGAACGATAGAGTCGCTTCGAAGCCGGGCAATGTCGCCGCCCCCAGCCCTGCTTTTTCGTTCGCGCCCGCTCGCGGACTGTCGCCACCGACCGGCGCCCCGCTGTTGCCGATCTGCGTGGTGTTGACGAATTCCAGCGTCATCTCGGATTCGATCGCATCGATTTTCAATGCGGTCGCGCGGGCGATATCGCGCTGGATGGTGGATGGATCGGACAGTGAATCGAGGGTGTCGTCAAACACCGTGTGATGACGGCTACCGGCCCGTTCGCCGTCTGAAGATACCTGTTCTTCAACGACCGAAGCTTGCCTGTCTTTTTTTCTGAAGTGCGAAAAGATCCCCACGCTAGATCCTGGTCACTGTGTTGATTGCGCACGCGCTACACATGAATGTTAACGGTATCGCAAGCCCATGCCATTGCCGATCTGCATGGCACGTGTCAAATCGAACGGAATGCCGGACGTGTTTGCCACCGAATGTCTGTGGCCGCACCCCGGCGCTGGAATCCGCCTGGCGTGCGGCCGCGGTTGCCCGTGCTCAGTCGCCGTACAACTTCTGCTTGAGCTCACGCCGCTGCTGCGCTTCCAGCGACAACGTCGCGGTCGGACGCGCCAAAAGCCGCGGTACGCCGATCGGTTCGCCGGTTTCTTCGCACCACCCGTAATCGCCGGAATCGATACTGGCAATGGACTGCTGGACTTTTTTCAGCAGCTTGCGTTCACGGTCGCGCGTGCGCAATTCCAATGCGTGTTCTTCCTCGATGGTGGCGCGATCGGCCGGGTCCGGCACCAGCACGGTTTCGCGCAAGTGTTCGGTGGTTTCGTTGGCGTTTTTCAGCAAATCTTTTTCGAGTTGCTGCAGGCGCGCCTTGAAAAAGGCGCGCTGTGCCGCGTTCATGTAGTCCTTTTCGCTCATCTTGACGATTTGCTCTTCGGTCAACAGAGTGCCGTCGTCGGTGACGGCGGGGGTCGGTTTGGATGTCTTAGTGGCCACTTCGCTTACTCTCGATACAACGATTGGTTCAATGTTATCCGGAATCCCGGCGCCTGCCTTGTTGCTGCGCATAGGTACGCCGGGTCGGGGCGTTTGGGATGCCGCTTGCGCGGCGGGTCTTCGCTTGGCGTCGACGGCGGGTTGCGCCATCTTGCGCGTCGCTGGCTGCTTGTGACCGGCCGTCCCTGCGGCTGGCGTCGCGGCCGTGGCCGCTTTGGTGGAAGTGGCGGCAGGAGCCCGCTGCTTGGAGGCGGGCGTTGCCGGCGTTTTTTTGGCGGGCTTGACGATTGTGGCCGCCGCACGGCCAGTTTTGTTCGCGGGTTTTTGCGCTCTGGAAACCGCCGCCGCCGTGTTTTTTACGGCCGGTTTCGTGGCTGATTTGGCAGTTGGCTTGCTCCCGGGCTTGAGGGCCTGCACCAAGGACTTTACCAGTTTTCCGGCCGCCGACTTCAGAGCGGATTTGTTCGCCGGCGCGCGGTTTGAGCCGGCTGCAGCCTTGCCGGTTGTTTTGGTAACCGCATTTTTTTTCGTGGTTTTTGTAACGGTTGTGTTCATGATTCCCTTATCCTCAAGAATCTGTCCATAACGCGATTCGCGCCGGACCGTGCACGATGTTCAGCCGTCGTTTGTAATTTGCCGTTTCCCGCCTGCGGCCCCCTAATTTAAACCCCGGTAGTTTATACCAAACACTGCTCAAGTCCCTGAATAAAAATATCCTTCGGCAGGTTCTTGCCGATGAACACCATTTTGCTGCCGCGCGCTTCCTGTTCCCCCCATTTGCTGCCGATGTCGCTGCCCATCATCTGGTGCACGCCCTGGAACACAACCTTGCGGTCGGCCCCTTCCATCAGCAGCACGCCCTTGTAGCGCAGCATGCGTGGACCATACACCTGGACGATGCTGCCCAGGAAATCATCCAGCCGCGCCGGATCGAATGGGCGTGCGCTGCGAAACAGGAAGGCGGCGATGTCGTCGCTATGGCTGTGGCCAGCGTGCCCGTGTCCGTGCTCCGGTGAATGCTCGTGATCATGGCTGCAATGCTCGTCATGTACGTGCGGTTCTTCCACCGCCAGGAAATCGGGATCGATCTCCAGCTTGTCGTTCAAATTGAAGCCGTGAATGTCGAGGATCGCCGCCAACGGTGTGCGGCCGAAATCCGCGTGTTCGATTGGCGCGCGCGGATTGATGCGCTTGAGGCGAGCGCTCAAGACCTGCACTTCTTCGCTACTGACCAGATCGGTTTTCGACAGCAGAAGGCGGTCGGCAAAACCGACCTGGCGCTGTGCTTCCTCGTGTTCGTCCAGCTGCTGCATCGCGTGCCGCGCGTCGACCACGGTGATGATCGCATCCAGCCGGAATTGCGACGCCACTTCGTCATCCATGAAAAAGGTTTGCGCCACTGGCCCCGGATTGGCCAAGCCGGTGGTTTCAATGATCACGCGGTCGAACGCCAGTTCGCCGGCCGCGCGCTTTTGCCCCAAGGCCGACAAGGCCAGGATCAGGTCGCCACGCACGGTGCAGCAGATGCAGCCATTGTTCATTTCGACGATCTGCTCGCCTTGGTCCTGCACCAGGATTTCATTGTCGATATTCGCTTCACCGAATTCGTTTTCGATGACGGCAATCTTGTACCCATGCTGCTCCTGCAGGATGCGGTTGAGCAGTGTGGTTTTGCCGGCGCCCAGAAAACCGGTCAGGATGGTGGTGGGGATCAATGCCATGGCAGCTTGTTCGGTTAACAAATCAGTGGGCGCAATCGGCGCACCAGCCCTTGATGGTCAATTCGATATCGTGGCTTTGAAAGCCAGCGCCCAGCGTCTGCCGCACGATGTCCTGCAACTGCTGCTGGAGCGTGGCCTGGGCGCTGGGTTGGCCCTTGCGCCGACTGGCAGTCTGGACTGCGACGCTGGCGCTGTCGTCGTCCAGGCAAAATACGCGGGCGCAGCGGGTGCACTTGAAATGGCCGTGCGGATGCCGCGCATGCGGCCACTCGCCAGCGCCATGCTCGGTTCCGGCGCTGTAGCGGAACACCCGGTCGTCGCCGGCGATCTTGTGCGCCAGGCCGGCATCGGTCAGGCAGTCCAGCGCCCGGTACAGCGTCACCCGATCCAGTTCGTTCAGGCGTCCCTGCAGATCCTGATGCGACAGCGCGCTCGGCGTGCCCAGCAAAACCGCCAGCACCTTGATGCGGGCAGCCGTCACGCGCACGCCGGCGTCGCGCAGTTGCGCCTCGGCTTGCGCG
>DATJCV010000154.1:0-8575 GCA_035497775.1 Burkholderiaceae bacterium
ATCGACATGATGGAAAACAAGAAGGAAGTGTCGATTCTCGATGTAACTCGGCCGCATTGATCGCATTACTTTCTGAAATAAGGAGCGCGCATGACAAACCAGGAAGCGCTGATTGCCGAGGCATCCGAGCAGGATGAAGAGTTGGCGCGAGCCGACTGGTATGGCACCCTAGCCAGCCTTTTTTGCGCGCCGCCTTCGCAGGAATTGCTGGATCGAATTGCGGCTGCGAATCTGGGCGGGGGTGGACTGCTGCAGGATGCTTGGGGCGAATTGGCGGTGGTGGCTGGAAAAATGGATGCCGAAGCGGTGAAGGATGAATATGAACGCCTGTTTATTGGTGTCGGCAAGCCGGAAGTCATGCTGTATGGCTCCTATTACCTGTCCGGCTTCTTGATGGAAAAGCCGCTGGTCGCCCTGCGTACCGATTTGTCTGTCTTGGGCCTGCAGCGCGCGGAAACGATGGTCGAGAGCGAAGACCATATCGCTGCTCTGTGCGAAGTGATGCGGTATCTGATCACGTCGGATGATGTGCGCCATACCGGCCTGTCGGCGCAAAAGAAATTTTTTGCGGATCACTTGCAACCGTGGGTGAATACGCTGTGGGAAACGCTGGAGCAGCGAGCGGATGCGGTGTTTTATGCGCCGGCGGCACACGTGGCACGCTGCTATTTTGAAATCGAGATGCAGGCCTTCGACCTGTTTGCCTAGGTCATCGAGAAAAGATTTTCTGGTGGAAATACCTCGTCCACGGTCAAGATATTCCTGGTTGCATTCGCTGAAAAAACCTGTAATATTGATTTTTAAATAGATAATAAAGCCGCATTTCTTGCTGTCGTATCCTTTCGGAGACAAACATGACAGAGCAAAAGAAAATCGCGAGGCGCAGCGTGTTTGCTGGCCTTGGCTTGATCGCAGCAGCCGGTCTGGCCGTCAAACTCTCCCCTAAGGCAACACCCTTGAATTCGTCTGTGCCGGAAGAACCGGCGGGCGATGGTTACCGCTTGACTGACCACGTCAAAAAATACTACCGCACCACCGCAATCTAACTAACGAGGTGACACCATGCTGTTAACTCGCAAGGTCCAGGGGGGCCAGCGCTCTCACTCGCGTTTTTCGTCGAGCTTGTCCGATTCCCTATCGCGCGCCCTGCCAACGATGGATAGGCGGATGTTCCTGAAACGATCCGGAATCGGCGTTGGTGCAGGTATCGCGATTTCCCAACTGGGATTGATCGAAAAGGCGAAAGCCGCTGGCGACGACAAGCCTGCCGGCAAAAAAATTGAGGTCAGACGCACGGTTTGCTCCCATTGTTCGGTCGGATGCGCGGTGGACGCAGTGGTCGAGAACGGTGTTTGGGTCAGGCAGGAGCCGGTGTTCGATTCGCCGCTGAACCTGGGCGCCCATTGCGCCAAAGGAGCTGCGCTGCGCGAGCATGGGCATGGCGAATATCGTTTGAAATATCCAATGAAGCTGGTCAACGGAAAGTATCAGCGCATCAGCTGGGATCAGGCATTGAACGAAATTTCCGCCAAGCTTCTGGATATCAGGAAAGCCAGCGGCCCGGACGCTGTGTTCTGGGTCGGCTCGTCCAAGCATAACAACGAACAAGCGGCACTATTGCGCAAGTTCGTCTCGTTTTTTGGCACCAATAATTGCGACCATCAGGCACGCATCTGTCACTCGACCACGGTTGCCGGGGTGGCGAATACCTGGGGCTACGGTGCCATGACCAATAGCTACAACGATATGCAGAACTCGAAGGCAGCACTGTATATCGGCTCCAACGCGGCCGAGGCGCACCCGGTATCGATGCTGCACATGCTGCACGCCAAAGAAACCGGCACCAAGATGATCGTGGTCGATCCACGCTTTACCCGCACCGCCGCCAAGGCTGATCAATATATTCGTATCCGCTCTGGTACCGATATCCCGTTCCTGTACGGGCTGCTGTATCACATCTTCAAGAACGGGTGGGAAGACAAGAAGTACATCAACGATCGTGTCTACGGCATGGACAAGGTCCGGGACGAAGTAATGACATGGACGCCGGAAAAGGTCGAAGAGGCCTGTGGCGTGCCGGAAGCGGAAATGTATAAGGCGGCGGAAACGATGGCCAAGAATCGGCCATCCACGCTGGTCTGGTGCATGGGGCAAACCCAGCATAGCATCGGCAACGCGATGGTGCGCGCGTCCTGCATTGTTCAGCTCGCGCTAGGAAACGTTGGCGTGTCGGGCGGCGGGGCGAATATTTTTCGCGGCCATGACAACGTTCAGGGCGCGACCGACGTCGGCCCCAATCCGGATTCCTTACCCGGCTATTACGGGTTGGCGACCGGCGCCTGGAAGCATTGGTGCGCCGTTTGGGGTGTGGATTACGAATGGGTGAAGAAGCAGTATCCGTCGCAGGCGATGATGGAAAAATCCGGCACGACAGTATCGCGCTGGACGGATGCAGTGCTGGAGAAAAACGATCTGATCGACCAGGACAACAACGTTAGGGCCATTCTGTTCTGGGGCCATGCGCCCAATTCGCAAACGCGTGGGCTGGACATGAAAAAGGCTCTGGACAAGGTCGATCTGGTAGTCGTCATCGATCCTTATCCTTCCGCCACGGCGGCGATGACGGCGATGAAGGTCGAGGGGCAGGAATTGAATCCGAATCGCGCCGCCTATCTATTGCCGGCCGCGACCCAGTTTGAGACCTCCGGTTCGGTCACTGCGTCGAATCGTTCGCTGCAGTGGCGTGAAAAAGTGATCGAGCCATTGTTTGAGTCGCGCACCGACCAGATGATCATGTATCAATTGGCTGAGAAACTTGGCTTCGGCAAGGAATTGGTAGCGAAGATCAAACTGGTACCGGGCAAGGGCGGCATGATGGAGCCGGAGCCGGAAGACATGCTGCGCGAAATCAATCGTGGTTCCTGGACCATCGGCTATACCGGCCAGTCGCCTGAGCGCCTGAAAGCGCACATGCGCAACATGCATTTGTTCGACGTAAAAACCTTGAAATGCACGAGCGGCAAGGATGCGGCCACCGGCTATGATCTTAGCGGCGACTATTTCGGCTTGCCATGGCCCTGCTATGGAACCCCCGAGCTGAAGCACCCGGGTTCGCCGAATCTGTACGACACCTCCAAGCATGTGATGGATGGCGGCGGCAATTTCCGTGCGAACTTCGGGGTCGAACGCAATGGAGTCAATCTGCTGGCGGAAGATGGTTCGCACTCGCTTGGCGCGGATTTAACCACCGGCTATCCCGAGTTCGACGATGTGCTGCTGAAGAAACTGGGTTGGTGGAATGACTTGACCGACGCCGAGAAGAAAGCGGCAGAAGGAAAAAACTGGAAGACGGATCTGTCTGGTGGTATCCAGCGCGTGTGCCTGAAGGTGCATGGTGTGCATCCATTTGGCAATGCCAAGGCGCGCGCACTGGTCTGGAATTTCCCCGATCCGGTGCCTTTGCACCGCGAACCGATCTATGGAACTCGGCCGGATCTGGTGGCCAAATACCCGACGCACGACGACAAGAAGGCATTCTGGCGCATGCCGACCTTGTACAAGTCGCTGCAGCAGAAGAATGTGGAAGCAAAACTGTATGAAAAATTCCCGATCATTCTGACCTCCGGCCGGTTGGTCGAATTTGAGGGCGGCGGCGAAGAGACGCGCTCCAATCCATGGCTGGCCGAGCTGCAACAGGAGAATTTCGTCGAGATCAATCCGAAAGCCGCTGCCGACCGCGGTATTCGAAATGGCGATTTCGTGATCGTGGCAACTCCGACTGGAGCGCGCATCAAGGTCAGGGCGCAGGTCACGCCGCGCGTCGGACCCGATACCGCGTTTGTTCCTTTCCATTTTTCCGGCTGGTGGCAGGGCAAAGATCTGCTCGAATACTATCCTGAAGGAGCCCATCCAGTCGTGCGCGGCGATGCGGTCAATACCGCAACCACGTATGGCTATGATTCCGTGACGATGATGCAGGAAACCAAAACCACGATCTGCAATATTGAAAAATTCCAGGCTTGATTTTGCTGTTGCGTCGAAGGATTCAATAGGGAGCCTGATCTGAGGCTTGATGTTAACCCGGGCGGCATTGTTCGCATCCGGTCAGACAAGGAGGCACGGCAAATGGCACGGATGAAATTTATTTGCGATGCGGAACGCTGCATCGAGTGCAACGGCTGCGTAACCGCATGCAAGAACGAGAACGAAGTACCCTGGGGTGTGAATCGGCGCCGTGTGGTGACCATCAACGATGGGGTCGTCGGCCAGGAAAAGTCCATATCGGTCGCTTGTATGCATTGTTCCGATGCACCATGCATGGCGGTCTGTCCGGTAGATTGTTTTTACCATACCGATGATGGCTTGGTGTTGCATGATAAGGATATTTGCATCGGTTGCGGCTACTGCTCTTACGCTTGTCCGTTCGGGGCGCCGCAGTTTCCATCCAACGGCACGTTTGGCTTGCGCGGCAAGATGGACAAATGCACGTTTTGCGCCGGCGGTCCGGAAGCCGATGGCTCACAAGCTGAATTCGAAAAATACGGGCGCAATCGTCTGGCGGAAGGCAAATTGCCGGCTTGCGCAGAAATGTGTTCCACCAAGGCATTACTAGGTGGCGATGGCGATGTAATTGCTGACATTTTGCGTAATCGTGTCGTGCAACGCGGCAAAGGCAGCGAAGTATGGGGTTGGGGTACCGCGTACGGCAAGTCGCACAATCCGGACGCGAAAGCGCCGGAGGAGAAGAAATCATGATCCGCCTGATTGGGATTGCTCTGCTGGCGGTTGGTTTGGCCGCCTGTAGCGAACC
Organism: Burkholderiaceae bacterium; assembly: GCA_035497775.1. Lineage (GTDB taxonomy): Bacteria > Pseudomonadota > Gammaproteobacteria > Burkholderiales > Burkholderiaceae_D > DATJCV01. Next base: position 4,811 of record DATJCV010000154.1, read on the forward strand.
GGACCAGTCTTTACGCGCATCGAGCGCAAAAGCGGATGGCAAGCCTTGGCAGGGCGCACAAAATTCATTTGTCGCGCCGGGCTGGCAGCCTGGCGATAAAACGCGCTGGGAAAACCAATTGCGGGATCGCGCACAAACGCAAAATGAATACTTGAGGGTTCACTGAGCATATGGTGCAGGAGTCATCATGAAAAAATGGATCGCCGGCTTGGGGCTGAGTTTTTCACTGATTCTGGTGACGACTGGCGGTGCCTTGGCCCAAAATCAGGATGCGGGTCATTCGGCTGTTGCCGTACCTAATGCTTCACAATCGGTTCCCAACGTGGAATCGGAGTCGCTTGAATATCTGAAGCAAAATCAGGCTGAGCGGACCCGGGACCAGCGCGGCAATCTGGCTCCCACCTACCGGATCGTAAAAAAAGGCCGGCAAAATTATTCCAGTTTGCCGGCACGGGAGGCCGGGGTTCTGATCCAACCTAAAGTGCGCTTTCCAGGACAGGCGCACGCCACTACCGCCGGCGAAGCCTGGCGCAATTATCGCAACGGCCCCCTGACGCAGATCGGTGGCTGGATGCTGGTTGTGGCGGTGTTGGGTATTGCTGTCGTGTATCTTGTGTTTGGAACGGTCAAATTGAAGGAGCGCCCATCTGGCAGGGTGATTGAACGCTTCACTTCGCTGGAGCGGATTGCCCACTGGACCACCGCCATCAGTTTTATTTTGCTCGCGCTAACTGGTATTACCATGCTGTTCGGGCGCTACATCATATTGCCGCTATTCGGTCCAAGCTTGTTTGGATGGTTTTCATTTGCCTGCAAAAATATCCATAATTTTGTTGGCCCTGTTTTCACCGTGGCGCTGGTCGTCGTTTTTCTCATCTTCGTCAAGGACAACCTGGCGGAAGCGACCGACGTAAGATGGTTGACGCGGCTGGGTGGCATATTTGGCAATGAAAATGTGAGCTCGGGACGCTTCAATGCTGGTGAAAAACTTTGGTTTTGGGGCGGCGTAGTACTGCTCGGCCTGTTTGTCAGCAGCTCCGGCTTTGTGTTGAACATGTTGATTCCGGGATTCGACTACACTCGCGGCAATATGCAAATCGCCAACGTGGTCCACCTCATCAGTGCGGTGATTTTCATGAGCATTGCACTTGGACATATCTACATGGGCACGCTTGGCATGGAAGGTGCCTACACGGCGATGGCCACTGGATATGTTGATGACGAATGGGCAAAAGAACATCATGATCTTTGGTACGACGATATCCAGAGCGGAAAAATTCCACGGATCCGCAGCGAGGATACAGCCGGCAAAAATGCCGCGTATCGGCTGCCTGCCGAAGGCTGATCGGCTTCAAAGAAATCTGTTGTATCGTTGCCTTCAGGCGCTGATCAAGTCGGCAAATGATTCCTCCACCACGAAGGGTGTTGCCTGGCGCAACACGCAAGCCTATGTCGTTTCGCCCGCTTTTATCCAATTCCAGTGCTGACCTGACTCGCGAAGTTGAAGCCGTGGATGAGCGTGGCCGGGTATCCACCATCTCGATTCCGGCAGAGCGCCCGCTGACGATGTATGTCGACAAGCGCGAACTGGTCACCCTGATGACACTGGGAGGTGCGCCGGAAGCCCTGACGCTCGGTTATTTGCGCAATCAGCGGTTGGTCAAAAGCATTGAGGATATTTTATCGGTGCAGGTCGACTGGGAGGTCGAGGCCGTTGCGGTCACCACCCGCAAGGGGATTGCCAACCTCAAGGAACGCACCGCGAAACGGGTGGTTACCACTGGTTGCGGGCAAGGATCGGTCTTTGGTGGCTTGATGGATGACGTGGATAAGATTCAGTTGTCGCCAGAGGCACGATTGGCGCAGGCCGTCGTATATAAAATTGTCGATACGATCCGGACCCAGCAATCGATCTACAAACAGGCCGGGTCGGTGCATGGTTGCGCACTGTTTTCGGCCAGCGGAGACTTGCTCTATTTCATCGAGGACGTCGGCCGCCACAACGCGGTGGATGCGATCGCCGGCAGGATGTGGCTGGACGGTATCGACGGTGATGACAAGGTTTTCTATACAACCGGCCGCCTGACTTCCGAAATGGTCATCAAGGGAGCGCAAATGGGTATCCCATTTCTGCTCTCGCGTTCCGGCACCACGCAGATGGGACACATGGTCGCCGAGCGTTTGGGTATGTCCCTACTCGCCCGCTGTTCCGGCAAACATTTCCTGTTGCTGTCCGGCCGCGAACGCTTGTTACTGGATCCGGCATTGGCTGATGGAACCTTGAAGGTTGCGTAGCTCTCGCCTGGCAGGGCAAGCGGGTAAAATACTATTTTTCTGCATAGCGGCTTTGGCTATCCAAGGCCGTTTTTATTTGCCATGACTGTACGCACCCGTTTTGCTCCAAGCCCCACCGGTTACCTTCATCTGGGAGGAGCCCGTACCGCGCTCTTCGCCTGGGCATACGCACGGCACTTCGGCGGCACCTTCATTTTGCGAATTGAAGACACGGATCTGGAGCGCTCCACTCAGGAAGCGGTACAGGCGATCCTTGACGGTATGCAATGGCTGGGCTTGCAGCATGACGAAGGGCCGTTCTATCAAATGCAACGCATGGATCGCTACCGCGAGGTGGTCGCCCAGATGCTCGAGGATGGTTCTGCCTACTATTGCTACTGCAGTCCGGAGGAAGTGGAACACATGCGCAACCGCCAGCGCGCTGCCGGTGAAAAACCACGCTATGACGGCACCTGGCGTCCGGAAACCGGCAAGGTATTACCGCCGGTGCCGGAAGGGCGCAAGCCGGTGGTGCGCTTTCGCAATCCGATTGATGGCGATGTCAGCTGGAACGATCTGGTGAAAGGGCCGATCACGATCGCCAATCGTGAAATGGACGACCTGGTGATCGCACGGCCGGACGGCACTCCGACCTATAATTTCTGCGTCGTGGTCGACGACTGGGACATGCGCATCACGCACGTGATCCGCGGCGACGATCATGTCAACAATACGCCGCGCCAGATCAACATTCTGAAAGCGCTGGGCGCCACACTGCCGCAATACGGCCATGTGCCGATGATTCTCGGCGCTGATGGCGAAAAACTGTCGAAACGACACGGCGCCGTCAGCGTCATGGACTATCCGGCGCAGGGATATTTGCCGGAGGCGATACTCAATTATCTGGCCCGGCTGGGCTGGAGTCACGGCGACGATGAGATATTTTCGATGCAGGAGTTCTGTTCCTGGTTCGATCTCAATCATCTGTCGAAATCGCCGGCGCAATTCAATCCGGAAAAACTGGCGTGGCTCAACAATCATTATTTGAAGCTGGCGGACGAATCGCGTCTGGAACAATTGGTGCGGCCTTTGCTGGAGCGGGCAGGCGCACAATTCGACCGCGCACCCGATTTGACGGCAGTACTGCATCTGCTAAAGGAGCGCGCCAATACCACGGTTGAACTGGCGGGCGAAGCGATGCTGTTTTATCGACAGCCCTTGCCGGATGCTGATTTGCTTCGGCAGCATGTCACTGACGCGGTGAAGCCGGCGTTGATTGACTATATGCAGCGCTGCAACAGCGTGGCATGGAACCGGCAGGAATTATCGGTGATGCTGAAGGACGTGTTAAAGGCGCATCAGCTGAAAATGCCGCAGCTGGCGATGCCGTTACGGTTGATGCTGACGGGACAGCTGCACACGCCGTCGATCGACGCCGTGATCGCATTGTTCGACCGTGAGGAGGTCATTGCCAGGCTGCAGAAATATCTC
>DATJCV010000155.1:0-1716 GCA_035497775.1 Burkholderiaceae bacterium
GGCAATGAGATCGCGCTACACGGCCGCACGCTGCAGCCGGACTTGGTGCCGGCGTATATCAATCGGCTGGCGCGGGAGCCGGTGATGCAGGGGAAATCGTTCTCGACTCTGGAAATGCAGCAGCCGGCGGCCGAGGGCTCAGAGGCTGCCGGCGCGGCGCCGAAAACGGCCGCTTACGTCGAATTCCGGCTGCAGTCGGCTGGAGTCGCGCAAGAGGCAAAAAACATCGCCGGAGCCAATCTCAAATGAAACAGTCCTGGCAAAAATTTTCGATTCGCATCGATGCGATGAGCCTGCGCGAGCGGGCGCTGATCTTCCTCATGGCGGCGGTGGTGCTGGTGGTGCTGGTGAATGCCCTGTTGCTGGATACGCAGTTCGCCAAACAAAAGCAGCTGTCGCAGAAAATCACCGCCGAGCAGGCGCAGATTGCGGCCATCCAGAACGATATCCAGCAAAAGGTGCGTGCGCAGGCCGCCGATCCGGATGCGGCGCTGCGTCAGCAACTGGCACATCTGCAGCAGCAGTCCGGCCAATTGCGCGGGGCGCTGGAGGACACCCGCAAGGCGCTGGTGGCGCCGGAAAAAATGCCGGCGTTGCTGCAAGCCATCCTGCGGCGCGACGGCCGCCTGCAACTGGTCTCGCTGACCACTTTGCCGGTCGCAGATCTGGCCGAGCGTGCACCGGCTGATGCCAAGGGCGGCAGCACCGCGCCCGCAGTTGGTGCCGCCACTGCGACTGGCGGCGCCAGCGGCATCGGCAGCATCTATCGTCATGGAGTCGAAATCACGATCGCCGGCACCTACCCCGACATGGTGCATTACATGGAGCAGCTGGAGGCGATGCCGTGGCAGCTGTATTGGGGCAAGGCGAAATTGCAGGCGGACGCCTGGCCGCAAGCGCGCCTGACACTGACTTTGTTTACTTTGAGCCTGGATAAAAAATGGATCAACCTGTGAGGTCAGCGTGGCGCTTGACGAGACTGGCCGCGGGCTGCCTGGCGCTGGCGTCGGCGGCCGCGATCGGCGCCGGTTTGCCGGACCCGATGCGGCCGCCACCGGCCTTGACGGCGGCCGATGGCGCGGCATCGGTCAGCGGGCTGCCGGTGCTGCAATCGGTGATGCTGTCGCCATCGCGCAAGGTGGCGATCATCAGCGGCCAGACCGTCGCGCTGGGGGAACACTACCAGGGCGCGCGGCTGGTCAGAATCAGCGAGGGCGAGGCGGTGCTGCGCAATGGCAGCGAGGTGCAGGTATTGAAGCTTTTCCCCGACCTGGAAAAGCAACCGCTTTCCGGCCGCACGAGCGGCAAGGTTTCCCGTCATTCGCAAGCTCAGAAGTAACCGTGGAAAACAATATGAAAAGATTAGGTTCTCTTGGCGCCGTCATGCTGCTGGCCGGATGCGTCTCTCCCGCTTCCCAGCGCGCTACGCATGATTTGCTGAACGCCGAAATGCAAAAGGCAGTCGCATCGCGCGCCACGCCGGCAGCCCCGGACGCGGTGGCGGCGTCGCTGCTGCCGCCCTTGAAAATCGAGATGCCGGCGGCGCGCCCCCAGGTGGAAGAGCGCTTCAACCTCGCATTCAACAACGCGCCGGCGCAGCAGTTCTTCAATGCGATCGTGGCCGGTACCCGCTACAACATGCTGGTGCATCCGGAAGTGGCCGGCACCATTTCGGCCAACCTGAAGGACGTCACGCTGTTCGAAGCGCTGGATGCG
>DATJCV010000156.1:0-4415 GCA_035497775.1 Burkholderiaceae bacterium
GCTGCTGCAGCGCGTCGGCCACTGGGATAGCCTCGGCCCGGCGGCGATGAGCGCGCGCCAGGCGCTGGAAATCGCGACGCTGGGCGGCGCCAAGGTGCTGAACCGCGACGACATCGGCGCCCTGAAGCCGGGCATGGCGGCCGACGTGGTGCTGTTCGACCTGCAACAGATCGGCTACGCCGGCGCGCTGCACGATCCGGTGGCGGCGCTGGTGTTTTGCACGCCGTCGAATGTGGCTTACAGCATCATCAACGGCCGCGTGGTGGTGCGCGAAGGGATGTGCACGACGCTGGACACCGGCGTGCTGCGCGAACGGCATAATCGGCTGGCGCGGGAATTGGCCGAGGCGGCGCGCTGACCGTCTGCGGAAAGCATCCGGGCCGCAGGCCGTCAGATCGACAAGGATCACCGCGACCGGCACATACTCCCTATGTATAGTGCCAATATCGTGCTAAATATGGCAGTTTAAACAACATACTCCCATGATTCATCTACCGGCTCTCTGTGCAGCCGGAGCGTAGCGAAGCATTTCAATGGCATGCCGGTCTTTCGGTGTTTCATGTAGCCGCGCCCCAGCGCCATCGGTGCGGATTCAGCCGGCCCGCGCTACCGGCTCGCCAGCAGCAGCGCCGCCATTTTTTGATGAATCAGATTGACCGCCTTGAGCGGTCGCAGCATCACCTTGAAATCCACAATTTGTCCGGCCTCATTCCACTTGATCATGTCGACGCCGTTGACGCTGATGCCGTCGATCTCGACCTGGAATTCCAGTACCGCGTCCTGCTTGCCGGCGACTTCGCGCACATAGCGGAAAGATTCGTTGCCGAACACCTGCAGCGCCGCCGCCAGATACTGCCTGGTGATCGCCTTGCCGACCTGCGGCGTATGCACCACCGGCGAATGGAAAACGGCGTCCTCCGCCAGCAGCGAGTCCAGCTCCCTGGCGTCGCGGGACTGCAGCACGTGGTGCCAGGCAGCGAGTGCATTAACGGCCATGATGAAACTCCTGAGAGGAAAGATCGATGAAGAAAAATCGCACGTCTGGCTGCCTCCTGCTCAGGCACGCTGCGCCGTCAGCTCAGCCGCTGCCTGCGCACCGGCGCGGCTTGCCGCCGCGCGTATGAAATCGGCGCTGGCCGCGGCGTTCGTCAGCGGCAGCATGTGACCGGCTCCCGGGATCACTTCAAGCGTCAGGTCGCGCACCTTGTCGCGCATCGAAGCGCCATGCTTTTGCCAATCGAGGATGCGATCATGGTCGCCGTACAGAATCCCGACCGGCAATGACAGGGAACCATATCGCTTGATCATGCCAGGCAGATCGTCGCCGACCTCCAGTAAATTATCGGAAGCCGCCCGGTAGGCCGCGGGCCGCAAGCTCATCAAGCCTCCGCCCACGGTCGGGAAGTCGGCTGGCGCCGGCTCCGGGCCGAAAACCAGTTCCAGGGTTTCGTTCTTCTTGAGAATGGCGAGCGGAATCATCAAGGTCTGGCTGAACAGCCAGCGCAACCATCGGGATCGAATCGCCATTGCCGCAAATACGCTGGGTACGCGTTCCTGCAAGTGGGTCAGTGGCGCAATCAGCGCCAGGCCACCGACGCGTTCCGGGTAATCGAGGGCCGCCGACAGCGCCACCGCGCCACCCAGCGAATGGCCCACCAGCAGCGGACGATCGAGACCCATGGCGGCAATGAATTGCGCCACCAGCTCGCCCTGCGCCTTGATGCCCGAAGAGCCGCTGGCCAGGCGACTCGAGTGACCGCACCCCGGCCGGTCGATCAGGATCACGCGAAACTCGCCCGTCAGGCGCGCCATCAGCGAATGCGAAAAATGCCGCAGCTGGCCGCTCAGGCCGTGGATCATCAGCAGTACCGGCCCCTGCCCTTGATCGAGATAGTGAATCCGCGTGCCGTTGATCTCGATGAACTTCCCGTTCGGCGGAAACCCTTGTTCTATTTTTGATGCGGTGAAGGCGGTAAACAGCGCCAGCATGAGGAGCAGCGCCAAAACAGCACCAAGAACGGCCAGTAGCAATGTCGTCATAGGAATCCTGTCAGCTTGGCGCCGCGCATGCTGCGCCGGTTATTCGTGTCATGCAAACCAGATCGACCGCATACTGTATCAGGCATCGCCGGCCTGGGCACCCCGCTGCCCGAAGCGCATCACGCCATCGTCCACCGCGGAAAACGTCATCGCGATGTAATCCACGAAGTAATTCTGATGCAGTTTCCAGGGCGCCTTCACGCCTTGCCTGGGCAGCAGCTTGTTGGCCCTCAGCACATAGCCGGAACTGAAGTCGAGGGCGGGAAGTTCGGCGAGTCCAGCGCCTGGCCGCGACGGCACGCACGACTGCAATGCATGCTGATCCATATATTTCAGCAGCCGGCATACGTACTTGACGGTCAACTCGCATTTCAGCGTCCATGAGGCATTGGTATAGCCAAACGCCGACGCCAAATTGGGAATGCCGCTAAACATCATCCCCTTGTAGGAAAGCGTCTGGGACACATCCTGTTCTACGCCATCGACGATTATTTTCATGCCGCCAAACAGCCTGACCGAAAGACCGGTGGCGGTCACGATCAGATCGGCCTCCAGCTGCTGGCCGGAACGAAGTGTCAGGCCGGTCTTGCTGAAGGAAGCGATTTCATCGGTCACGATGGACGCCTTTTTCGATCGTATCGCCTTGAACAGGTCGGCATCCGGAACCAGGCACAGGCGCTGTTCCCACGGATTGTACGAAGGTGTGAAATGACGCCCAATGTCATAGTCCGACCCAAGGTGCATCGCCACACCCTTGCGCAGCGCGCGTTTGGCCACGGCCGGCCTGCGCCGCGCGAGGCTGAAAAAAAAGGCCCCGACAAAAATGTTTTTCCACCGCACCAACGCGTGCGCCAGCGATTCCGGCACACTCTTCTGCAGCCAGTAGGCGATGCGGTCGCTCGACGGGCGCGCGGCAACGTAGCTGGGCGAGCGTTGCAGCATCGTCACATGGGCCGCCTGCTCGGCCAGCGCCGGCACCAGCGTGACCGCCGTCGCGCCGCTGCCAATCACGACCACCCGCCGGTTTGCATAATCCAGGTCGCTCGGCCAGTGCTGCGGGTGCACCACTTTGCCGGCAAAGTCTGCCATGCCGGGCCAGGATGGCAGGTAGCCGTTGTCATAGTCGTAGTAGCCGCTGCACATGAACAGAAAGCCGCAGGTGAAGCGCACCGGCTCTGCGCCGCCGGTCTCCGCCGTCACCGACCACAGCGCGTCCGGTGACGACCACGATGCCTCGGTGACGCGGTGGCGAAAGCGGATTTTTTCTTCGATGCCGTAGTCTTTGGCGGTGCCCCGGATGTAGTCGCATATGGCAGCGCCGCCGGCGATCGCTTTTTCGCTGCGCCAATGCCGGAAGCTGTAGCCGAGCGTGAACATGTCCGAATCGGAGCGCACCCCGGGATAGCGAAACAGGTCCCAGGTGCCGCCAATGGCGTCGCGCCCTTCCAGTATGGCGATCCGCTTGTGCGGAAAGCGCGCCTGCAGATGGTAGGCGGCGCAGATGCCGGACAAGCCGGCGCCGACGATCAGCACATCAACCTGTTCTACCTCACATTTCCCGACTGCGCCGGTGCCGCTGTCCATGTCGCGTCGCTGCACGATCCTGTCCTCCGAAAAGAGTTGAAGTCTGTGGCATTTCACTGGCGCTGCACGGTTCATGTCCGCTTCAATCAGGATGCTTTTTATTCCCGCAAGCTGTCCGGATATCTTGCTGGCAATCACCTGCTCATTGGCGTTGTTGCCCATGCTCAACCGACTTGAACCACATGCACTCTGCCGACATGGTACCCGAGCCGATGGCCTGCTCTGTTTTCATCGTCATCCAATGAAAACAAGGGATGTTCCCGGCAGGAATCGCATCGCTAAAACGATCAGGTTCATGGCACGATCCATCCCTTCATTTTTTTATTGGCCGGCACCGCGTGCGGCATGCCCGGGCTGATTCGCTCGCGCCGCTGATTTCATTTCACATATGGCGCCCAGACTGGTATGCGTGAAAAGGCCACCAGTTCGACGATCACGCCAGCATTAATCACCGACTGTGCATGTCGGGTCGGGCCGCCTTTTGCCTACCGATTCGTTCGATCTGCCGACAGGACGAAGAAGTAACCTGGAACGCCAACTGAAAGCGGGGTGCTCCACCAAACACTCATTTGATTTAATCGGATTCGTCACTGCTTCAATCTTCGCCGCGCAATGCTTGATTGAAGTCAATGGACAAAAAATTGTTAGCGGCACTCTGTTCTTGCGCCGCATATTCTCGTCGCGCTACGGGAAACCGTGCGGCCTCCCAGTATTTTCAGGGATTAGCCGCGCGTCAGAGAAACGACTGTCGTGCCAGAAAAAGGGTTGAGGCTGCCGATGGGGCTGATCCA
>DATJCV010000157.1:0-6538 GCA_035497775.1 Burkholderiaceae bacterium
TCGCGGTCGATCCATTCGCGCGCCTTGGTCATCGCGATGTCGACCTTGTTCTGGTAGTCGGCCGAGACGATCTGGATCGGCTTGCCGTTGACCTTGCCGCCGAAATCCTTGATTGCCATCTCGACGGCCTTGATCGCACCCGGGCCGCCGTTGGAAGAATACACGCCGGTTTGATCCACGATGACGCCGATCTTGACGATGTCATTGGACATTTGGGCAAGGGCATAACCAGGTATGGCACACACGGCAACTGCAGCGGTGGCTGCACCAATGATTTTTTTCATTTCCTCGTCTCCTCTAGATTTTTCCAGTTACTACAAAATACCCCTGCCCATGCAGGCAGGGACGATCTCTCGTTTGGCAAACGTGTTGCCGCCATTACTCCGGATGGACTTATCCTGCCGCGCTCGGACGGCGCACGCCGGACTCGCGGAAAAGGTGAATCGCCTCGACCACCGCGCTGTTGCTGGTAACAACCGGCACACCTAGTGCTTTTGCCAGCGCCGCGCGTGCTTCATAGGCACGGAAGTTGGTACACGAAACGAAAACGCCATCGAATGATTTTCCGGCCAGCTTATGGCGCGCGAAGGCGACGATTTCGTCCGGCGACGGATCCGCCAGCGCGACATTGTTGGTGATGCCCATACCATAGGCGCAGACGATCTGGCGGCCAGCCGATACCGCGGACGCAACCGAATTGGTCAGGTCTTCGTTGTAGGGTGTGATGACGGCGAGCCGGCGCGCGCCCTGGCGGTTGAGGGCCTCGGCCACGGCCGACACCACTCCGATCGAAGCGCAGCCGGCCCGCTCACCCAGTTCGCGGCATATCTTGGCATCGTAGTCCAGCCCAAACAGGGATCCGGCGGAGGTGCAGCCAAAGATCAGCACATCCGGCTCCAGTGTTGCAAGGTCTCCCGCGGCTTGCGCCGCGAATTCCTCGATCATGCGCTGTTCCGCCTCGCGCGTGGTCTCAACCAGGTACATGCGGTCGGTATGGACCGTGTACTGGTGCTTCGGCAGCGCCGCATGCAAATCGTTCTCCATCACCGTATTCGATGAAGGGACCAGCAGCGCCACCCGCAGTGCGGCCGCCGGCTTGATTTCGGTATCCATGTGTCAGCTCTCCTTTTTAGTGATTGACGACGCGCCCCAGCCGCCGCCGCCGGCCGTCGTCATTTCCAACCGGTCGCCCCTACCCAGAATATGCGGGCCGCTTTTCGCGGCCAGTTCGCGTTCCCCTCTGGGCGAAATCAGGCGGAACCGCGCCAGGCCACCGTCGCCGCCGCCCGCCACGCCGCGTGCCGCAGTCTTGGTGCGTTCACCCAGTACCGAGGCTTCGATGCCATCGATCAAGGTCTCGAAGGTCTTGCGCACGCCGGCGCCGCCGGCATGTCGCCCGTTCCCCGCGCTGCCGGCCACGATCTCGTAGTTCAGGAATCGCACCGGCAAGGCCGCCTCGATCCCCTCGATCGGGAGATTCATCGTGTTGCCCATGTGCACGCGCAACCCGCTGGAGCCATGACCCGAGGCTGTCGCCCCCATGCCGCCGCCGATGGTTTCGTAGTGCACGAACGGGCGCTTGCGGAGCGGGTCGAAACCGCCAAAGGTATAGACGCAGGCGGAGCCGTAACTACCGGCCGAGACCCTCTCTGGATACGCCTTGGCCAGCGCGCCCATGAGGATATCCACTAGCCGGTTCGCGGTTTCGGTATTCGCCGCCACCACCGGCGCTGGATACGTCGCGTGCACGATCGTGCCTTCCGGCGCGATGATTTCTATGCCGGCATAGACGCCGGAGTTCGGCGCGATGTCGCCACCGACGAAACTCAGCACCGTGTAGTAGACCGCAGCCGAGGTGATCGGAATCGGCGCGTTGATCGGGCCGCGCACGCAAGGCGACGATCCAGTGAAGTCGAACGACATGGTGGTACCGACCTTGCGGATGCGCACCTTCACCACTGGCGCCGCATCCGGATCGATGCCGTCGCCGTCGAGCGTTTCCTCGTTCGACACGTCGGCATCCGGCAGTGCAACCAGACGCCCTTCAACCAGCCGGCGGCTATAGCTTTGCGTATCCGCCATCACTCCGGTGACAACTTGGGCGCCATAGCGCGCACACAGTTCCAGCATGCGTTCGGTAGCGCGGGCATGGCCGGCCAGCGCCGCCTGGAAATCTCCCTTGCGGTCGGCCGGGACCCGCACGTTGGCCAGGATCAGCCGCAGCACGTCTTCGCGCACGATGCCCGCCTCGATAATCTTCAACGGCGGAATGCGCAAGCCCTCCTTGATGATCTCGTCGCACACGCTGGAGCTGCCGGCGGCAATTCCGCCGACATCCGGCCAGTGGATGCGGCTCAGGGCGAAACCGATCAGCGCACCGTCGGCAAACACCGGCGTCAGCAGCGACATGTCGGGCAGATGCGTACCCCCTTCGTAGGGGTCGTTCAGCAACACGCCGTCCTTCTCGCGCCAGGTCTCGCGCGGAAATGCCTTGAGCGCGGCCAGACCGGTAAAGCGCGCGGCGCCTAGGTGGACGGGAATATCAACACCCTGGGCGATCACATTGCAGTCACGGTCAAGAATGGCGCAGGACAGATCGGCCGAAAGACTCAGCAGCGGCGAGAACGAGGTGCGCATGATCACGCTCTTCATCTCGGTACAGATGGCGTAAAGCGCACTCTTGACGACTTCGAAGGTAACCGGATCGTCATCCAGGATGCTGGTCATTGCGGTATGGGTTATTGCGTTCATTTAACGACCCCCTGAATCTGAAATGCGACGCTGCCATCGGTGCCGATTTTTGCGTGCTGGCCATCGCGAATCCAGACCGTGGCGCCGGAATGTTCGATCAGCAGCGGCCCTGTCAATTCGGCACCGATGCAATCAGCTGTGCGGTACACCGGCAGCGGTTCCTCCTTGCCGTCGATGCCCAAATAGGTCTGGACCCGATATGGTTGCGCGCTGGCGCTCGGTCCGCTTTCGTTGGAAAAAATGCGCGCGGTCGAGCCGCCCATCGGCAGCGACGCCACCAGATGCAGATTGACCAGCTGCACCACAGATTCGGCAAGGTCGAATCCGAATTCGGAAACATAGAGCGCGCGGAAACGCCGTTCGATTTCTGCAGGCGTCGGCATCGCCTCGTCGGCGGAACCGAGCGTCACGCGCAACTCGAACAACTGCCCGGTGAAGCGCAAATCTGCAAAGCGCGTAAAGTCCGGTGCGCCGGCGCCCTGCGGCTCGTTGGCGAGCAGTGCATCCGCCTTCTGCTTCAGACGCGCGAATGCATCTCCGATCAGCACGGGAGACAGTTCGCTAACCGGGCCCAGCAAGGTTTGCGAAAGGTCATGCCGCACCTCGCCCAACACCGCACCGAGCGCCGAAAACATGCCCGGCAAGGGCGGGATGACGACCTCTTTGGCGCCGACCTCGACCCCGACCCAGGCGGCATGCAAAGGCCCGGCACCACCCGAGGCGAGAATCGAAAAATCCCTCGGATCCAACCCGCGCCGCACGGTGGCAAGCCGCACCATTTCGGTCATGCTGGCAACCGCGAGTTCCAGGATGGAATGCGCCGCTCGGGCTAGCGGCCAGCCCATCGGCTTGGCGATATGCGTCTCGATCGCGTCCAGCGCGAGCTGGCGCGAAAAGCGGACGCCGGTGCCTTCGAAGGTTTTCTCGCTCAAGGTGCCGATTACCGCGTGGGCGTCGGTCACCGTCGGCAACTGGCCGCCGCGCGAATAGCAGGCCGGTCCCGGATAGGCGCCCGCGCTTTCCGGCCCCACCTTCAGCACCCCGCCGCCGTCAATCCAGGCGATGCTGCCGCCGCCGGCGCCGATCTCGATGATATCCAGTACGGCGCTACGGATCGGATAGCCGCCGACATCGCGGCCGTTGACCAGCTGGTCGGCCAGGAACTCGTCAGTCACCTTGGGTTTGAAATTCTGGACGACGCCCGCCTTCGCCGTGGTGCCGCCCATGTCGAAAGCGATCGTATTCTTGCGGCCGGTCGCGCGCGCATACGCCGCGGTGGCGATCATGCCTGCCGCCGGCCCTGATTCGATCAGATGCGCAGGGTAGCGCGCGGCATTGTCCGGCGAAGTCAGGCCGCCATTCGACTTGACGATCATCAGGTCGTCCACCCCCATCTGCGCCGCCTGCTTCGCGATGCCATTGATGTAGCGTCCGACCGCAGGGCCGATGTAGGCGTTGACCACAGCCGTGCTGGTGCGCTCGAATTCACGGAACTCCGGGCAGACGTCACTGGAGGCGGTGACAAACACCCCTGGCAACGCCTGTTCCACCGCGCGGCACATTGCCTGCTCGTGCGCCGAGTTGGCATAGGAGTGCAGGAAGGCGATGGCAACCGACTCGACGCCGGCGCTGCGCAGGCGCTCGATCGCCTGCGTCATTCCCGCCAGCGGCGTTACCACCTGGCCTTCGGCATCCATGCGTTCCGCGACACCGAACCGCAAGTCGCGCGGCACCAGCGGCTCGGACACTTGGGCCGTGAGGTCGTACAGCGTCGGGCGGTTCTGGCGGCGCAGCTCGATCACATCGGAAAAGCCATCGGTCGCCAGCAGGCCGACTTTGGCGCCCTTGCGCTGAATCAGCGTATTGGTGCCGACCGTGGTTCCATGACACACCAGCGCGCCGCGCACTCCGATCTCGTCCGCCACCCGCTGCAGCGCGGTGATGACCGCGGCACCGGGATCGGCCGGAGTCGAAGGAAGCTTGAAGGCCATCAGAACGCTGCTGCCGTCGGCGTCGAGGACCACGGCATCGGTAAAGGTGCCGCCAACATCAATTCCGATAAGCATTCGATTTGCTGTCATGGCTTCCTCTTAGGCGATCTTGATGTCGGCCAATGCCGTCACGAAGCGGTCCATGCGTTCCCGCAGGTTGACGTCGACCCGCAGATAGCGGCCGCCGAGTCCCGGGATGTCGGAGCCATCCTTGACGATGACGCCGCGCTTGAGCAATTCGTTGAAGACCTTGGTGGCATCCAGTTCCGGTGCCAGGATCTCGGTCAGAAAGAAGTTGGCGCGCGAACCCGGCACCATGCGGAAGCCCGGCACCTTGGCCAGACGCTCCGTCACGTAGGCGCGCATTTCGACCACGGTTTTCACCGCGCGGTTGACGTGCTCGTCGTCATTGATGCCGGCGACGCCGCCGGCAATCTGCAACTGTCCCATGTTCCAGGTCGGCTTGATATGGCGCAGCGGCATGATCAGGGCGGGATTGTTCGAAATACCGAAGCCGATGCGCAAGCCGGCCAGGCCGAATGCCTTGGAAAAGGTGCGCAGCACGATCAGGTTCGGAAATTCTTTCAGCAATTTCATGCCGTATTCTTCTTCGGTGTAATGGACGTACGCTTCATCCAGCACCACCAGGGTTTCCTTGCTGGCAGCCTCGCAGATGCGACGCGTGTCGGCTTCGCTGACCATGATGCCGCTTGGATTGTGCGGATTGGTGATGAAGGCGATCTTGGGATTGACCTCCTTCATCTTCGCGATGTACTGGTCGATCTGCGGCTCGAAATCGGGACCCATCGGCGAAAACACCGGGCGCCGGCCTTCGCAGTTGGAATAGATGCGGTACAGCGGGAAGCATGGGTCGTGCATCAGGACCGGTTCATCCGGCTTGGCAAAGGCACGGATCACCATCGAAATGACTTCGGTCTCGCCCGATCCGCACACCACGTTATCGGGATGAAAACCGTACTTCTCTCCGATCGCTTCGCGCAGACGGCGCGCGGTCCAGTCCGGGTAGATATCCAGACGGCCCAATGTCTGGTCCACTGCCGCGCGTGCCTTGGGCGACGCGCCATGCGGATTTTCCGCCGAGGCCAGCTTGGCGATCTGATCCAGCGGCACGCCGTAGGTCTCGGATACATATTCGGCGGACAGGCCCGGAACGTACACCTCACCTTCAGTCAATGCGGAATAACTTGCCTTTACCATCTCTCACTCCTTGTCATCGATTGGAATAAAATCAGTACACTTTATTTAATGTACTAGTACTGTATCCTGATTCAAACGATGACGCAATAATCCAAGCCGCAAAAAACAAACCGATCGGCTCACTCTGTCTTTTTCAGCACAACCGCACAGCTCAACACAAAACGACTTCACCGGTAATTTGCGCATGCGCTGCGGGGCTGGGCAAGCGCGCCGCCACAGCGTCCACGGGCCTTGTCATGTATGTAAGCGCCAAAAGCGTCTGAGGCGGCGTTGCAAATCGCAATGGTCGCGTAATAGTACATGTTTGCGAAGTGATCGACCAGCGTCTGCCCAATACCCGTGGGCACCGGGGAGCATGTGCCCTCAAACGGTTGGGGAGGAAGTGCAACGGAGTTGGCGGCATTGGGGAAATCACATACTCCAAGAGCCAATGCCGTGAGTCAGACATGCATAAATAGAAATTTACATATACTCCATGATTTACCGAATCGCCATGAACTATATGATGGCCAATGGCCAGCCGCGCCGAGATGCCGTGACCATCTCGCCAATACGATATGCGGCGCGGCCCGGACCAG
>DATJCV010000158.1:0-3086 GCA_035497775.1 Burkholderiaceae bacterium
CGGCGAGTCCGCCAATGATGCGCGGCCATCGCCAGGGCAGAAAACGGCCCCGGCCGCTGCCACCGAAGCGGCGCATTGAGCGCCAGGCAAGCCGTGTTGTAAACGGACGCGGCGCGCGAGCCGCGCGGACAACCACGAGAATGGAGGGGTGGGACGATGCGGCAACGCAGGGTACTGATCGCGGCCGCTATGCGGTCGGCAGCAACGGAGGAAATTACACCGTATCGTCCGCCGGTACGCTGAGTTTTATCGGCGCCCTATCGAATGCGAGCGGCAAGTTCTCGATCAAGACCGGCGGCAAGCCGCAGATCGATCTGGTCTTCAATGGCGATACGCGCGCATCCATGACCTGTCCCAAGACCGGGTGAGCAAAGAGGGGCAGATCACGGCCGCCAAGCCGCGGTCTGCCCCGCGCCTGCGGCTACCGGCCCCGGTCTTGTGGCTCAGGCCGGCCTCCACGATTTTGCTCTTGCCGCTCGGCGCGATTCCCCCGTTCGCCGCCTTGGCGTCCCGCCCGGTTCTCCATACCCCTGTCCTGCGGTTCAATTTGGCGGTGCTGGATTTGCGGCGGCTGCTGCATGGGTTGTGGCTGCATCGGCTGCGGCTGAATGGGCATCTGCTGCCGCTGCTGGTTCGGATAGAAGTCCTGTTGCGGGGCCGGCCGTTGCCGGGCGGGTGCCTGCTGCCGCGGCTCGGGATGCGCGCTGCCCGGCTTGTCGCGCTGCTGCCAGTGTTGCCGCGTCAAGGCGTCGCGCGGCTGGTAGCGGTACTGCTGGGATCGGATCGAATTTTGTTGCTCCATGGCGCTCGGATAGCGGTTTCCCGAAAACTGGCGCTGATAGGATGGCAACGGTGCTGCGCGCGGCACCGCGCGATGGTCCCACCGGTCCCAGCCGCGGCGGCGCTGTTCCCAGCCGCGGCCCCAGTGCTCGCCCCAGCGCGGCGGCGCGTCGGCACGCCAGTTGCGAAAATACGGCGGCGGCCGGCGGTAGTAGCGCACCGGGATGCGCAGCACGAACAGCGGCACATACTCGGGCGGCGTCAACTGCCACGGCCCGTTGTACCAGCTGCTCGCATACCAGTTGTCGCCCTGGAACACCCAGTACAGGCCATCGTAGAAAAAATAATTCGAATTCACGTACGGGTCGTAATAGACCGGATAGCCGGGTATCAGGACCAGTTGCGGATAGGTCGGCATGTTGATACCGATACTGACGCCCGGCAAGCCAATGCCGACGCTGACTTGGGCTGGCGCTGAAGTCGCCGAGCCAAGCAGGATTGACAACGCGATAAGCGAGTAGCGAATGTTCATTTTCTGTCCCTTTTTAGGCAGCCGGTTTGACGTTTCGAAAACAGTGCGCTTGCGAGCTGACATTGAACGCCACGATTCAATATAGGCCGCTTGTGATTACGCCGCGTCAACTGAATCAACTCGTTACAGCTCTTACGAATTGGCGGCCCGATCCGCCGCGATGGGAGGCAGCCCGTATCGCGCCCGCGCCTTGTTGCATTTTTCATCGCCCGCCTGTAGTTCGCGACAAGTCGAGGTGCGTTGTTCGTAGACGCCGCAGGCGACCCGTTCGCCCACCACGCCCTGCAGCGCATGGCAGCGCGGCGTCGGCTGGTTGGTGCCGGCCATGCAACTGAGGAAGGGACTGACCTGCTCCGTCAGGCGTGCCGGCAGGCCGCGCGCCTCGGCTTCAGCCCAGTAGAAGGAAACCCGGTAAAACGTGCAGCAGGCGCCGCACTGCAGGCAGGGATGGGTGGCACTGGATTCAGCTTCGCTCATCGGTTATTTGGGGGGAGCGTGCAGTGATGCGCAATGAATCGGCCCCGATTCACTTGGCGCATGGGTGCGGGCGGTCGGGGGCGGTGGTCACCCCACGGCAGGCGTTGGGCCGTTCGCCCAAGCCGTCCGCACGGAATCCATGATCTCTCAAAAAACCCGGTTTTTGCACGAAATATTTTTCCGAAAACCGGATTTTTTATTGCTCTTACGTTCGAACCCCGCTTCCGCCTGACCAGATGTCAACGGCATGCCGGAATCGAGCGCCGAGCCCCGAATGCCGCCGGGCGCCGACGGACTCAACGCAGCGCGCCGGGCTACGCGCCATTCGCCCATCCAAGCTGCTTCGTTGGCATCAAAGCTGTTGAATGTCGAGATATTGTCCGACCATTTCACATGGATCAGCCTAGCAAAGCGCGATGGCGCGCTGTACCCGCCCATCATCGGGAGTCATTGGCGGCCTCATCAGGCATGCGCGTCACTATCGGCTCGCAACAACCACTCAAGCTGTCGCCGCGCCGTCGAGATGACTTGGCTGAACACCCGTACATCGATCCGTGGTTCCCGATCTTCTGTCGGGAAATCGTGGAACGGCTAGAGTCGCTCCTGCAGCAACACCCAACATCATCTGACGACAATTGGGCGGGCCTTGTGAGTCCGCTGTTGACAACGAATTTCACTCAGGCCTAAGCGAACGAGAGCAAGCCAAGGCGCCCGAAAACTGGAGCAACTGGATGGACGAGCACCGGCGAAAGAACCCAATAAATCCCCCCGGCGCTCTGCTCCCGCTGACTTGCTCCGAATTATGATAATTGCCATAATGGAAAGTTATCACGCGCAAACGTTGAAGCCGTGTCACAACCACTACGTTGACACTTGCCATTGACGGCTGCAAACAGCACAAAACACCCGGAGAAACTGATTGATGCGATGGAGCGCAACCACCTTGAAAAAACTGGCAATCGGCCTTTTCCTGATATGCGGCTTATTCGGCTGCGCTGGAAATACTGCACCGCCAGCAGAAGCCACGCATTATGAATTTTCCTTGGAGAACGGCACGCTCAAAATGAGAGATGGCGTGCATTTGGCCGTGACCTACTATCGCCCTTCAGCCAAAAAGGCCGGCGAAACTTTCCCAGTCATTATGGAAATGGTGCCTTATCGCAAGGATGATTTTTTCGCGCTGGGCGATTATGGATATGGTGCCTATTTTGCCAAGCGTGGCTATGTCGTTGCCCGGGTGGATGTACGCGGCACGGGAGGCAGCGAAGGCAGTATTCCTGTCAGCGAGTATTCCGAA
>DATJCV010000159.1:0-21036 GCA_035497775.1 Burkholderiaceae bacterium
GCTGGTGGACGAGGAGCGCACTGCCGAAGCAAACGAGGCGCGCGCCCATGCCAGCCTGCTGCTGGATATCCTGACCCCGATCGCCAAATCCTGGCCGTCGCAGTGGTGCCTGGAAGCCAACAACCTGGCGATCCAGGTGCACGGCGGCTACGGCTACACGCGCGAATACAATGTCGAGCAGTTCTACCGCGACAACCGGCTGAACCCGATCCACGAAGGCACGCACGGCATCCAGGGCCTGGACCTGCTGGGACGTAAGGTGTCGATGCGCGACGGTGCGGCGCTGAAGGTGCTGGCTGCCGAAATGCAGAAGACGATGGCGCGCGCGCAGCAGCAGCCGCTCTTGTCCGAATACGCCACCGCGCTGGGCGCCGCGCTGCAGCGGGTGGCAGCGGTGACGCAGGCCTTGTACGCGGCGGGCGACCTGAACAAGACGCTGGCCAACGCTTCACTGTATCTGGAAGCCTTCGGCCATATCGTGGTAGCGTGGATCTGGCTGGAACAGGCGCTGCTGGCAGTGGAGCGCGAGGGCCATGATGCCGACTTCTATCGCGGCAAGCTGCAGGCCTGCCGCTACTTCTTCCGCTGGGAATTGCCGAAGGTGCAGCAACAGCTAGACCTTTTGGCAAGCATTGACACCACCACTCTCGACATGCAGGATGCATGGTTTTAAAAGACCTGCCTGGAGCGGCCGCGCAAGCGCAGAGCCAGGCGCTTTTTGGGGCTGGACAGGATGCTTAAGCACATCGTGATGTGGAAATTGAAAGAACACGCGGAGGGCGCCGATCGTGCGACCAACGCCCGCAAGATGAAGGAACTGCTGGATGGCTGCGCCGGCATCGTGCCCGGCATGGTCAAGTTTGAAACCGCGCTGGCACAGCCCGGACTGGAATGCACCTACGATGTCGTTCTGTACTCCGAATTCGAGTCCGTCGCCGCGCTCGACGCCTACCAGACGCACCCGCAGCACCAGGCGTTGAAGCCGTTTATCGGCGCCGTGCGCGAAGCGCGCCAATGCATGGACTACGAACTCTGACGCGGTTCCCGCGTTGCCGATTGCGGCTGATGCCGCCTTTTATTTTTTCACCCAAGCCCCACTTAGCATGCATTAGGGACGGCGTTGCTGCCGTCGGCTACACTTCGCTGATCAGCACCACATTAACCAGAGCAGCATGACTATTTTGACCATTCCGGCCAGCGCCACCTGCGCGGGCCATTTGCCGCGTGCTTAGCGCCGCCGGCCTGAATCTGCTGCCGATTGCGATGATCGGACTGCTGGGCGGTGTCCATTGCATCGGCATGTGCGGCGGCATCGTCAGTGCGTTGTCGGTCGCCGCGCAGCCGCGCCCGGCTTTCCCGGTGGCGGTGGTGACCCAGACCGGCAGCAATGTGCTGGATGGCGCATCCAAGGTGCTGGCCTATAACCTGGGCCGGATCGGCAGCTATACGCTGGCCGGCGCCATCGCCGGCGGCGCGGCGGGCGCCGCCGGGCGCGGCATCGGTACGCTGGCCAGCATGTCCTCGCTGCAGATCGGCGGCTACTGGCTGGCCAATCTGATGCTGATCGCACTCGGCCTGTACCTGACAGGCCTGTGGCAGGGCCTGTCTCGGCTGGAAGTGGCCGGCCAGCGACTATGGCGCCGCATACAGCCGATTACCCGGCATTTCCTGCCCATGGATAGTCCCGCCAAGGCGCTGGCGCTGGGCGGCCTGTGGGGCTGGCTGCCATGCGGCATGGTGTACAGCGTGCTGTTGACCGCGATGCTGACCGCTTCCGCCTGGTCGGGCGCGCTGGTGATGCTGGCGTTCGGCCTGGGTACCTTGCCGAACCTGTTGGCAATGGGTTTGCTCGGCACCCGCCTGCAGGCCTGGACCCGGCGCCGTAGCGTGCGCCTGGGTGCCGGCCTGCTGGTGCTGGGATTCGGCGTCCTGGGCCTGGTGCGGGTCAGCAATGGCCTGTCGCTCGGCTGGCTGGACGCCATATGCATCACGCCGCCTGGCGGAGCAGGGCAATGAGCGGCAACGCGTCGGAGTGCTTCCATTGCGGCTTGCCGGTACCGCCGCGGGCTTCCTGGTCGGTGTCGATCGATGGGGTCATGCAGCCGATGTGCTGTCCCGGTTGCGCTGCGGTCGCGCATGCCATTGTCGAGACCAGTGGCAGTGAGTATTACCGCACCCGCACGGGTTTTTCCGCGACAGCGGAACACGCCAGCCTGGTCCCGCCCGAACTGCTGCTGTATGACAGTCCCGAAGCCGCCGCCGTCTTCGATGCCGACGGCGATGCTGGGGAAGCCGTTTTGTCGGTCGAAGGCATCCGTTGCGCCGCCTGCGTCTGGCTGATCGAGCGCCGTTTGTTGCAAGTGGCGGGAGTCCAAAGCGCGCACCTGAACGTGGCGACCGAGCGCCTGCAAGTGCGCTGGACCAAGGCAACGTGCAAGCCGAGCGACATCCTGGCCGCGGTGCGGGAGATCGGCTATGCCGCCTATCCGTTCGATCCGGTGCGGCATGGCGAGCAACTGCGTCGCGCCGGCCGCACGCTGGGACGGCAACTGTTCGTCGCCGGCCTGTCGATGATGCAAGTGATGATGTATGCGGTGCCGGTGTACCTGGCGAATGACGGCACGATGGATGCCGATATGGAAAGCCTGATGCGCTGGGCCAGCCTGCTGCTGACCTTGCCGGCCATGTTGTATTCGGCGCAACCGTTTTTCCGCGCCGCCTGGCGCGACCTGCGCAACCGCACGCTGGGCATGGACGTGCCGGTGGTGCTCGGCATCTCCGCGGCCTTTGTCGCCAGCCTGGTGGCGACTTGGCGCGGCCATGGCGAGGTGTATTTCGATTCGGTGACGATGTTCATCTTCCTGCTCCTGTGCAGCCGCTACCTAGAACTGCTGGCGCGGCGCAAGGCGGCCTCGGCGCTGGAGCGCCTGCAGCATGCGCTGCCGGATGCGGCAGCGCTGCTGGCCGACTATCCGGCAGGCCGAGAGACGCAATTGGTGCCGGCGGCGCAACTGCGCGCCGGCGACGCCATCCTGATCAAGCCGGGCGAGGCGATTGCCGCCGACGGCGTGATCATCGAAGGCGCAACCAGCATCGATGCCTCGCTGTTGACCGGCGAAAGCCGGCCGCTGCACAAGAGCGTCGGCGACAGCCTGCCGGGCGGTGCGATCAACGCGACCCAGCCCATCGTGCTGCGGGTGACGCAGGCCGCGCGCGACAGCACCCTGTCGGCACTGTTGAAACTGGTCGAGCGGGCCGGACAAAGCAAGCCGCAGCTGGCATTGTGGGCCGACAAGGTAGCGACCTGGTTTGTGGCGGCGCTATTGCTGTTTGCGCTGGTGATATTCGGAGTATGGCAATGGCTGGACGCCGATCGTGCCTGGCCGATTGCTATCGCGGTGCTGGTCGTTTCCTGTCCTTGCGCCTTGTCGCTGGCCACGCCTTCGGCGCTGGCGGCGGCGACCGACCGCCTGGTCAGGCAAGGCGTGCTGGTGGTGCGGCCGCACGTGCTGGAAACCCTGCATCGCGCCACGCACGTGGTGTTCGACAAGACCGGCACGCTGACGGTCGGCATGCCAGTCTTGCGCCATGTCGAAACCTTCGGTGAGGCGCAGAGGCAGCCTAGCCTGGCGCTGGCGGCGGCGCTGGAAGCGTCCAGCGCCCACCCGCTGGCGCAGGCGATCATAGCCGCAGCGCCGTCAACTGGCTTGCCGCAAGCCAGCACGGTCAGCTACAGCAGCGGCAAGGGCCTGGCTGGCACGATTGACGGCGTGCATTACCGGCTGGGCAGCGCCGCCTTCGTGGCGGAACTGAGCGGCGCTGGCAACGACATGGCGGCCGTGCCTGCAACCGACATGACGCCGGTGTATCTGGGCAGCGCCGCCGGATGGATAGCGCGCTTCGATCTGGCCGACGCCTTGCGCAGCGATGCGCGCGAGGTGGTGGAGCGTTTTCGCGCCGCCGGCAAACAGATCGTGCTGCTCTCCGGCGACGAGCAGGGGGTGACTGCGAGTATCGCAGCCGAACTCGGTATCGACAGCGCGCTGGGTGGCCAGTTGCCGGAACAGAAACTGGCCTATGTGCAGCAATTGCAGCGCCAGGGCGCGGTGGTGGCAATGGTGGGCGACGGCATTAACGACGCCGCGGTATTGCGCGCTGCCGATGTGTCCTTTGCCATGGGCGGCGGCGCCGCTCTGGCGCAGGCGCAGGCCGATACCGTGCTGCTCGCGGGGCGACTGACACTGGTGTGGGAAGCGACGCGCGCCGCAACGCAAACGATGGCGGTGGTGCGCCAGAACCTGGGCTGGGCTACCGCTTATAATGCGCTCGCCATTCCGGCGGCGGCGCTGGGCTGGCTCAATCCCTGGCTTTCTTCGGTGGGCATGTCGCTCAGCTCCGCGCTGGTGGTGGCCAATGCGATGCGCTTGCGGCGCCTGCCGGCCGCGACGGCCCGGTCGCGGCCGGCGGTATCGGGTGACGCCGTACAAGCCAACGGGCAACCTCAGGACTAGTCGCATGGAAGCGCTTTATTTATTGATTCCGCTCAGCATTGCAGTCGTGTTTCTCGCGATATGGGTGTTTTTCAAGGCCTCGGATAGCGGCCAATTCGACGACATGGTGGGGCCGGGATTGCGTCTTTTGCAAGACGATGACCGGACCCTGCCAGAAGACAAAAAGCAGTCGAATTGAGGTCTGCACCTAGACCAAATTGCTGCGCCGCATTAAAATTGATGCATATCAAGGAATTTAGAGTTGGGAATTAATAACCTTACTGCTGTCATGGCATTTTTCGGGAGCGTCTGTGAGTAGCGCACAAAACTATAACTATCGGGTCGTCAAGCAGTTTGCGATCGCCACCGTGATCTGGGGCGTGGTTGGCATGCTGGTTGGAGTCTTCATCGCGGCCCAGCTGGCTTGGCCGGCATTGAATTTCGACATACCGTGGCTGACTTACGGCCGCTTGCGGCCGTTGCATACCAACGCGGTAATTTTTGCGTTTGGCGGCAGCGCGTTGTTCGCCACCTCGTACTACGTGGTGCAACGCACAAGCCAGGTCCGTCTGTTCTCCGATGGGCTGGCCGCCTTCACGTTCTGGGGCTGGCAACTGGTCATCCTCGGTGCCGCCATTAGCTTGCCGCTGGGACTGACGCGCGGCAAGGAATACGCCGAGCTGGAATGGCCGCTGACGGTGCTGATCGCACTGGTCTGGGTCGCCTATGCGGTGGTGTTCTTCGGCACGCTGGTCAAGCGCCGCGTCCAGCATATCTACGTCGCCAACTGGTTTTTCGGCGCCTACATCCTCACCATCGCGATACTGCACATCGTCAATGGCGCCTCGATGCCGGCCACGCTGACCAAGTCGTACTCGGCTTATACCGGCGTGCAGGATGCGATGATCCAGTGGTGGTATGGCCATAATGCGGTCGGTTTTTTCCTGACCGCCGGCTTCCTTGGCATGATGTACTACTTCGTCCCGAAGCAGGTCGAGCGCCCAGTGTATTCGTACCGGCTGTCGATCGTCCATTTCTGGGCGCTGATCTTCACCTACATGTGGGCCGGCCCGCACCATCTGCACTACACCGCGCTGCCGGACTGGACGCAATCGGTCGGCATGGTGTTCTCGCTGATCCTGCTGGCGCCAAGCTGGGGCGGCATGATCAACGGCATGATGACCATGTCGGGCGTCTGGCACAAGCTGCGCTCGGACCCGATCCTGAAGTTCCTGATCGTCTCGCTATCGTTCTACGGCATCGCCACCTTCGAGGGGCCGATGATGTCGATCAAGACCGTCAATGCGCTGTCGCACTACACCGATTGGACTGTCGGCCACGTCCATGCCGGCGCGCTCGGTTGGGTCGGTTTCATCACCATGGGTTCGATCTACTACCTGATTCCGCGCCTGTTCGGCAAAGCTGAAATGTGGAGCAAGCAGTTGATCGAGGTGCACTTCTGGGTCGCCACCATCGGCATCGTGCTGTACATCGCCGCGATGTGGATCGCCGGCGTGATGCAGGGCCTGATGTGGCGCGCAGTGAATGCCGACGGCACGCTGACCTACACCTTCGTCGAATCGGTCAAGGCTACCTATCCGTACTACGTGATTCGCTTCACCGGCGGCTTGCTGTATCTCAGCGGCATGATCCTGATGGCGATCAACCTGTACATGACCGCCCGTGATAGCGAAACCGTCACTGCGCGCATTCCGGCGGTGGCCGGCAGCCACGCCTGAACTGAGGAGTCGAGAGAATGAAATTTACCCACGAGTGGATCGAAAAAAATCCCTGGCTGTTGATTGCGCTGACGGTGCTGGTAGTCAGCGTCGGCGGCTTGGTTGAAATCGTGCCGCTGTTTTTCCAGAAGTCGACCACCGAAGCGGTGGCCGGGCTGAAGCCGTATTCGCCCTTGCGCCTGATGGGACGCGACATTTACGTGCGGGAAGGCTGCTACAACTGCCACTCGCAGATGATCCGGCCGTTCCGCGCCGAAACCGAGCGCTACGGGCACTATTCGGTAGCCGGCGAATTCGTCTACGACCGCCCGTTCCAGTGGGGTTCCAAGCGTACCGGCCCCGATCTGGCGCGCGTCGGCGGCCGCTATAGCGACGAATGGCACCGCGTCCATCTGGACGACCCGCGTGCGGTGGTGCCGGAATCGAACATGCCGGGCTATCCGTGGCTGGCAAAAACCAAGCTGGAGCCGCAGGATGTGGTGCCGAAGATGCGCGCCTTGAAGCGGCTCGGCGATCCGTACAGCGACGAGGAAATCGCCCAGGCGCCGAAGGAGCTGGCCGACAAGACCGAGCAGGATGCGCTGATCGCCTACCTGCAGGGTCTCGGCACTCAAATCAAGACCAAGAGGTAGGACTATCCATGGAAAACCTGTTTGCCGACGCCCGCAGCGTGATTACCGTCGTCAGCTTTCTGACGTTCGTCGGTATCGTCTGCTGGGCTTACCTTGCCCATCGCGGCAAGGACTTTGAGGCCGCCGCCAACCTGCCGTTTGCCGACGAGCCGGCGGTCGAGTATCCACATGGGAGTCGTGATGTCTGATTTCACAAGCGAATTCTGGAGTTTTTATGTCGCGGCGCTGACGCTGATCGGCATCGTCGCCTGCGGCCTGCTGTTGTGGTCGCAATCGACCCAGCGCGTCAAGGTCGAAGAGGGCAAGCCGACCGACGGCACCACCGGCCACGTCTGGGACGAAGACCTGACCGAACTGAACAACCCGCTGCCGCGCTGGTGGATGTGGATGTTCTACCTGACCATTGTATTCGGGCTGGCGTATCTGCTGCTGTATCCGGGACTGGGAACCTTTGCCGGCAAACTGGGCTGGAAATCGACCGGCGCATATCAGGCCGAGCTGGCCAAGGCCGACGCCGACTATGGTCCGCTGTTCAGCGGCTACCTGGGCAAGGACCTGAAGGCGGTGGCGGCCGACCCGCAAGCGCGCGCGATCGGCGAACGCCTGTTCCTGACCTATTGCGCCCAGTGCCACGGCTCGGATGCGCGCGGCAGCAAGGGATTTCCGAACCTGACCGACCGTGACTGGCTGTATGGCGGCACGCCCGAGGTCATCAAGACCACCATCCTCGAAGGGCGTCATGGCGTGATGCCGCCGATGGAACAGGCATTGGGCGGCGCGCAGGATACGGACAACGTCGCGCATTACGTGATGAGCCTGTCCGGCTCCACGCATGACCCGATCAAGGCCGCGTTCGGCAAGCCGAAGTTCGCCGCCTGCGCCGCCTGCCATAATGCGGACGGCAGCGGCAACCAGGCGCTGGGTGCGCCGAATCTGACCGACAAGGTCTGGCTGTATGGCGGCAGCGCCGCGACCATCATGGAAACCATCCGTAAAGGGCGCGATAATACGATGCCGCCGTTCAAGGATTTCCTCGGCGAAGCCAAGGTGCATGTGCTGGCTGCCTATGTCTGGGGCTTGTCGAACAAGGCCGGAGAGCCGGAGAAATAATGATGCGCGCCTGAAAATTTGCACGAATTCGGCCACCGCTTCCTGCATTCCGCCTGGAACGGTGGGAGTATATTAAAAATATGACCATCTGATGCCCGACATATGCTCCTCATTTGAAGAGTATGTGATCGGGCAAGATGCATTTCAGAACCCGGTAATGATCGGATGGCAACGGCAGGAGTGTAGACGTCGATGAGCAAGCATGACCCGCAAGTCAAGGTAGTCAAGATGTACGCCAAGCGCGAGGAAATCTATCCGCGCGAGGCCCGCGGGCTCTATTCCAATTGGCGCTGGATCTGCGTATGGCTGACGCAACTGGTGTTCTACGGCTTGCCCTGGCTGTCGTGGAACGACCGGCAAGCGGTGCTGTTCGACCTGGCGGCGCGCAAGTTTTACCTGTTCGGCATCGTGCTGTGGCCGCAGGATTTCATCTATCTGACGGTGCTGCTGATCATCTGCGCCTACGCGCTGTTCTTGTTTACCGCGGTGGCCGGCCGCGTCTGGTGCGGCTTTGCCTGTCCGCAGACGGTGTACACCGAAATCTTCATGTGGATCGAGCGCAAGATCGAAGGCGAGCGCAGCGCCCGCATGCGGCTCGACAAGCAGCCCTGGACGCTTGCCAAGCTGTCCAAGAAGAGCGCCAAGCACGGCGCCTGGATTGCCGTTTCCCTGTGGACCGGCGTCACCTTCGTCGCCTATTTCACGCCGCTGCAGACGCTACTGCATGAAATCGTCACCGCGGCGCTGGGACCGTGGCAATTGTTCTGGATCCTGTTCTACGGCTTCGCCACCTACGGCAACGCCGGCTGGATGCGCGAGCAGGTATGCAAATACATGTGCCCGTACGCGCGCTTCCAGAGTTCGATGTTCGACAAGGATACGCTGATCATTTCCTACGACACGCAGCGCGGCGAACCGCGCGGCGCGCGCAAAATTGCCGACAAGAGCGCCAGCAAGCCGGTGGCCAAGGCCGGCGCGGCGCTTGGCGATTGCATCGACTGCTCGCTGTGCGTGCAGGTGTGCCCAACCGGGATCGACATCCGCAACGGCCTGCAGTACGAATGCATCGGCTGCGCGGCCTGCATCGACGCCTGCGATTCGGTGATGGACAAGGTCGGCTTGCCGCGCGGCCTGATCCGCTATTCAACCGAAAACGGCTTGAAAAACCGCATGAGCAAGAGCCAGATCTGGCGCCGCGCGCTGCGTCCGCGCGTGCTGCTCTACAGCGCTGTGCTGGCCCTGATCGTGGCTGCCTTCTTCGGTACCCTACTGACGCGCACGCCGTTGAAGCTCGATGTGATCCGCGACCGTGGCGCGCTCGGGCGCGAGGTCGAGGACGGCATGATCGAGAACGTCTACCGGCTACAGATCATGAACACCGACGAAGCGCCGCATCGCTACCGGATTTCGGTGTCCGGCATCGACACCATCGAACTGGTAACTCCGAATGAAGTCGAGCTCGAAGCCACCGGTTCGCGCGCGCTGCCGGTGCGGGTGCGGGTCGCGCCCGGCGTGGGTCGCCCGGGGTCGAATAAAATCGAATTCAAATTGAAATCGATCGACGATGAACACGTGCAGGTGGAAGAGAAAGCAGTATTCTTCGTGCCGCGTAATTGAACAATCCGATAACCAGGAACAAGCATGCAAATGAGCATTCCGAGAGTCAAAGCCAACGTCGCCGGCGTGCCGGACAAACCGTGGTACCGGCATCGCTGGCCATGGCTTTTGATGCTTGGTCCGGCGACAGTGATCGTGGCTGGCGCATTTACCATCTGGCTTGCGTTTTCGCACCAGGATGCGCTGGTGGTGGATGACTACTACAAGCAGGGCAAGGCCATCAATCAGGATTTGCGGCGCGATGCGCTGGCCGCGCGCAACAACATGCAATTGGAGCTGAACTACGATGCCGCGCAAGGCAAGCTGAACGGCAGGCTGGTATCGACCGTCGATATGGCCAGCCAGAATATCCGGCTGCTGCTGATTCATCCGACGCTGCCGCAAAGCGACATGAATTTCGTTGCCAGCACCGATCGCATCGGACATTTTCAAATTACGCTACCATTGCTGCAGATCGGCCACTGGCAAGTACAGGTGGAAGATCAGGAGCGTAACTGGCGGCTGAGCGGAAACTGGGCTTGGCCGCAGCAAAAACAAATACAGATCAAGGCCGATGCGCCGGCCGCAGAATGAATAGATCAACGGAGACATGCGGATGTTGCAAAAAACAATGGCGATATTGTGGCCGTCCTTTCTGGCTGCGATCATCGCCGAAGGCTGCTTTTTCTCGCTCTTTGTTCCGGGCGAACTGCCAGTAGCGTACGAAGGATTAGAACTGACGGCAGCCGCGATATATAGCATCGGTTTTTTTTGCTTTTGGGCTCTGACCACACTCTCCAGTTTGCTTACCTGGTACCTGATGACGACACCCGCCGAGGGTTGACGGCAGACGCCGGTCAATGTAGTTCCGCGCCGACGTCGCTTTGCCTCTTTTTTCAAGCAGATTTTGCGCTCGCGCCTTGCGCCCGAGTGGCGCCACCTTGCGTGTAGCCAGATTCCTCCCTTCGCTGTTTCCATACAAATCACCACTGAGCAAAAAATCGGTGGGCTCAACAAATTTACGAACGTTCGTTTTAAAATAGGTAATTCTCACAACTATCGACAACTTCTGGAGACGCCATGCGCACCACTCAACAACTATTCGATTTGACCGGAAAAACCGCGCTGGTGACTGGCGGCTCGCGCGGGCTGGGCCTGCAAATCGCCGAGGCGCTGGGCGAGCAGGGCGCCCAGGTCGTTCTATCCTCGCGCAAGCAAAGCGATTTGGATGAAGCGGTCGCGCATCTGAAACAGCGCGGCATCGATGCCAGCGCGATTGCCGCTGACCTGTCACAGGATGCCGCAGTGGCGCCGCTGGTAGTGGAGACATTGAAACGCCTTGGCCATATTGACATCCTGGTCAACAACGCCGGCGCCACTTGGGGCGCACCGGCCGAAGACCATCCGATCGAAGCCTGGGACAAGGTGATGAACCTGAATATCCGCAGTATTTTCCTGCTGTCGCAAGCGGTTGGAAAGGAATCGATGATCCCACGCCAATACGGCCGCATCGTCAACGTCGCCTCGATCGCCGGCCTGTTCGGCAACGGCCCGAACACGATGCAGACCATTGCCTACAACACCTCCAAAGGCGCGGTGGTCAATTTCACGCGCGCGCTGGCTGGTGAATGGGGCCGCTACAACATCACCGTCAATGCGGTGGCACCCGGCTTTTTCCCATCGAAAATGACCAAGGGCGTGCTGGAAAAACTGGGCAAGGAGGAGATGGCGCGGCATGCACCACTACAGCGTATCGGCGACGACGAGGACTTGAAAGGCGCGGCGCTGCTGTTTGCATCCGATGCCGGCAAGCACATCACCGGCCAGATTCTGGCGGTGGACGGCGGCGTTTCGGCGGTCTGATGGCGTTCGTGCCTAGCGGCGCGGCACAGCCGTTCCCGCCCGACATTCCGTTTTTGCACGACCTCGGCGTCGAATTTCTCGGCATGGCAGACGGTCGGGCGCAAGTCGCACTCGATCTGCAGCCGCGCCATATGAACAGCTGGCATGTCGTCCACGGCGGCATCACGATGACCTTGCTGGATGTGGTGATGGCAATGGCCGGCCGTTCGCTGGATGCGAACGCGCGGGGCGGCGTGACGATCGAAATGAAGACCAGCTTCCTGCAACCGGCCGGTAGCGACGGCGAGCGCATCGTCGCCAAGGGCCATGCCTATCACCGCACCACGACCATGTGCTTTTGCGAAGGTGAAATCTGGAATGGCGAACAACTGGTCGCCAAGGCGATGGGCACCTTCAAGTTTTTGAAACGCCTCGACGCGGCAAGGAAACCGGAGCGTAGCTAACTCAGTCCGGAGGCTGGCCATTCCAGTTCACCCAACTTCTCTATCGGGAGTGCAATTTCATGAAAACCTATCGGCAATTCGTACTCGCAGCGCGCCCCCATGGCACCGTTGAACCATCCAATTTTCGTCTGGAAACCGTACCGGTGCCAAGTCTGAGCGATGGCCAGGTTCTGGTGCGCAATCACTATCTGTCGCTGGACCCCTACATGCGCATGCGCATGGACGACGCCAAGAGCTACGCCGCGCCGCAAGCGATCGGTGCAGTGATGATCGGCGGCACGGTGGGCGAAATCGTGGAATCGAAGAATCCGAAATTCGCGGTCGGCGACAAGGTGGTCGGCATGCTCGGCTGGTCGGAAATGGGCGTTTCCGACGGGACCTTGCTGCGCAAGGTCGATACCACGCATATTCCGCTGTCAGCCTATCTGGGTTCGGTCGGCATGCCCGGCATGACCGCCTGGTATGGCTTGACGCAGATCATGCAGCCGAAAGCGGGCGAAACAATCGTCGTCTCCGCCGCCAGCGGTGCGGTCGGCAGCGTGGTGGGGCAATTGGCCAAGCAGCGCGGCTGTCGCGCGGTCGGGATCGCAGGCGGCCCGGAAAAATGCGCCTACGTGGTGAACGAGCTCGGCTTCGACGCCTGCGTCGATTACAAGGCCGGCAATCTGGAGGCCGATCTGGCGGCGGCGACCCCGGGCGGGGTTGACGCCATTTTCGAAAACGTCGGCGGCCAGGTGTTCGATGCGGCGCTGGCGCGCATGAATCCGTTCGGCCGGATCGCGCTGTGCGGCATGATTTCCGGCTATGACGGCCAGCCGGCGCCGATCAACAATGTGCGCGTGTTCCTGTCGATGCGCTTGACGATGCGCGGCTTCATCGTTTCCGAGCATATGGACTTGTGGCCACAGGGCTTGGCAGAACTCGGCATGGCGGTTGCCAGCGGCAAGCTGAAATTCCGCGAGTCGGTGGCACAGGGCTTGGCTGCGGCACCAGAAGCCTTCATCGGCCTGTTGAAAGGCAAGAATTTCGGCAAGCAACTGGTCAAGTTGATCTAGCCACGGACAGCTTTTCCACTGAGCCATTTGAGGAGACGACATGGAAGAATTTCGGGACAGGGTTGCGGTCATTACCGGCGGCGCCAGCGGCTTCGGTCATGAATTTGCAAGGCGCGGCGCACAGCTCGGCATGAAGCTGGTGCTGGCCGACGTCCAGCAGGATGCATTGGACCGGGTCAAGGCCGAACTGGAAGCGCAGGGCGCGCAAGTGCTGGCGATGCGCTGCGACGTGCGTCATGCGGCAGAAGTGCAGGCGCTGGCGGACGCCACCATGGCCAGATTCGGCGCCGTGCATCTGGTATTCAATAATGCCGGCGTCGGTTCCGGCGGGCTGATCTGGGAAAGCACCGAAGC
Source organism: Burkholderiaceae bacterium (assembly GCA_035497775.1). Taxonomy (GTDB): domain Bacteria; phylum Pseudomonadota; class Gammaproteobacteria; order Burkholderiales; family Burkholderiaceae_D; genus DATJCV01. The sequence goes on from DATJCV010000159.1 coordinate 13,283, forward strand.
CGACTGGGAATGGGTGCTGGGCGTCAATCTGTGGGGCGTGATTCACGGGGTGCGGATTTTTACGCCGCTGATGCTGGCGTGCGCGCAGAAGGACCCGTCCTATCAGGGGCATATCGTCAATACGGCGTCCATGGCCGGCCTGCTGAATGCGCCAACGATGGGCGTCTACAACGTCTCCAAGCATGCGGTGGTGTCGCTCTCGGAATCGCTGTATCACGATCTGCAACTGGTGGAAGCGCCGATCGGCGCCTCGGTGCTGTGCCCGTATTTTGTGCCGACCGGCATTAGCCAATCGCACCGCAACCGGCCGAGCGACGTCCAGAACGCCGTCAAGCCGACGGTGAGCCAACTGGCCGCGCAGGCCATGTCGGACAAGGCGGTATCGTCCGGCAAGGTCACGGCGCAGCAGGTCGCCGAATGGACTTTCGAGGCGGTTAGCAACGACCGGTTCTACATTTTTTCGCACCCGGGCGCGCTCGGCAATGTGCAAACCCGGATGGAAGACATCGTGCAGCAACGCAATCCGAGCGACCCGTACGCGGCCGCACCGCAAGTGCGAGACATGCTGCGCGAGAAGCTCAAGGCGTAGTTTCGAACACAGCCATCGAAAGGAGCCGCCATGCCCGCCGCTGCGATTCAGAGCAATCAGTTTGCGAGGCTTGCCAACGGCACCCGCCTGCATTACGCCAGCGCCGGCATGGTGGGCCGGCCCCTGATGCTGTTCGTGCATGGTTTTCCCGAGTTCTGGTACGAGTGGCAAGCGCAACTGGGCGAGTTTGGCAGTGACCATTTTGCGGTGGCTCCCGACCTGCGCGGATTCAATCTGTCCGACATGCCAGCGGATCTGGCGGCCTACAAGGCGCGCCACATCGTCGACGATCTGCGCCTGCTGGCGGCGCACTTGGGCTACGAAAAATTTGTGCTGGTCGCGCACGACTGGGGCGGCGCGATCGCCTGGAACCTGGCGATCGCGTGGCCGCAACTGCTGCGACAACTGGTCATCATCAATTCGCCGCATCCTTATCTGTTCATGCGGGCACTGGCCACCGATCCGGCGCAGAAAGCGGCCAGCGAATACATGAACTGGCTGCGTGCCGGAGGTTCGGAAGCCGCACTGGCGAAAAACGATTTCGGCTTGCTGGAGAGCTTTTTCAACGGCATGGGGCAAGCGGCGGCGACCTGGTTCACCACAGAAGTGCGCGCGCTTTATCACGCTTGCTGGTCACGTGGCTTGCGCGGCGGCGTTAATTATTACCGCGCGTCGCCGCTGCATCCGCCGACCTCGGAGCATGCCGGACCGCTGCAGTTGGACCTGAATCCGGCAGACTTTCGGGTCGCGGTGCCGACCCGCGTGATCTGGGGCGAGCGCGACGTCGCCCTGCCGGCCACGCTGCTGGACGGGCTGGAGCAACTGGTTCCGGACCTGCAAATCGTCCGCATTCCCGCCGGCAGTCACTGGGTGATCCATGAACAACCGCAGCGCATCAATCAATTGATTCGCGAGTTTATCCAGTAGCCGGACGCTACCCGGCGCGGAGGGGTGCCAGCGGGCTGTGGCCGGTTTTTCTGGAACGGGTAGAATGAGTCAGGCATATCCCGTTGCATACATATGGGCGGCGCCTTCGACCCATTCGAACTTTGGCGCCGCGATGGTCTCTTATCAATAGTTGCCGATGGCAACCCAGCACGACCTTTTCCCAGGGAGTTACTGACGGCTCGCCCCTTCCTTCATCCAGCACAAGGAGTTCTCATGTCTGCTCAAAAAAACACCGCTTCACGCCCGTCTACCGACACTCAGGTCGAACCGGCCAAGGCAGTCGATACGGCTGCGCACGGCGAACGGATGCTGGATGAGGCGCTGGACGATACCTTCCCGGCCAGCGATCCGGTGGCGGAACTGCCCACTTCATCCAAGCTGACTGAAAAGGAAGCGGTGAAGGAGGGTTTGCTGGACGATGCATTGGAGTTCACCTTCCCGGCCAGCGACCCGATTTCGATTTCTTCCGGTTACGACCGCATCAGATCGCTACCCGAATTGGTGCCCGCCAAGATCGACCACGAAGTCAGCCCGGCGCCGAAAAAAAACCGTTAGCGGAGCAGTACCGGTCGCTGACCGGATGCCATTTGTAGTGTCCTGGGTCACTGGTGGTTCAAGGCAGGCCGGCATGACGGATAATGAGGGCTTTCCACTGCTCCATTTTTCCTTGCCATGGCTCGAGAAGATTTTGCGTTTTTCCATCCGCTGCGGGTGCGCTGGGCGGAAGTCGATATGCAGGCGATCGTCTTCAACGGTCATTACCTGACCTATTTCGATGTCGCGTTTACCGAATACTGGCGCGCGCTGGGCTTGGCCAACGTGCAGGAGCAGGCCAGGCAAGGGCAGGAAATGTTTGCCCGCAAGGCCAGCATCGACTACCTGGCACCAGCGCGTTTCGACGACGAACTGGAGATCGGCGTGCGCTGCGCCGGCTTTGGCCGCTCATCGATTCGCTTCGTACTGGAAATTCACCGTGGCGACCAGCACCTGGTCAGTGGCGAGTTGATGTACGTGTACGCCGATACCACGATTCGCAAGGGGGTGCCGGTACCGCAGCAGTGGCGCACCGTCATGTCCGCGTTCGAGCGGATCGCGCCGCTGGCCCACTGAACCTCATGAAGTTTCGACTCACCATCGGCGATTGGCAGCAGCAGTGTGCTGGTGCGCGCGCGGTACGCATCGAGGTATTCGTGCGTGAGCAGGCGATCCCGCTCGAATTGGAGTGGGACGAGATGGATGCGGCAAGCCTGCACGCGGTGGCGTGGGACGCAAGCGGGCAGGCGATCGGCACCGGCCGCCTGCTGCCGGATGGCCACATCGGCCGCATGGCGGTGAGCAAGGAGCGGCGTGGGCGCGGGATTGGCAGCGCCATTCTGCGCGGCTTGATGGAGTGCGCCAGGCAGCGCGGCGACCCGGCGGTGCTGCTACATGCGCAAAGCCAGGTTGAGCCGTTTTACCTGCGCTTCGGCTTTGCCCGCTGCGGCGAAGAGTTCATCGAGGCGGGTATTCTGCATGTGCCGATGCGGCACGGCTTCTAACGTACGAGGCGTTCGCTCAGTAGCGGAGCACGGTCGCTGTATAGCTGCACCAGCGTCGAGGAGCGCGTGCCATAAGTCGGCGATTCGATGCAGACCGCCGACAACACGCGCTCCACTTCGATACCGACGCCGGTGACAGGCAGCCGGCAGTCGCGGGCTTGCACGGTATCGCTCAGCATTTCAAAATAGGCATCGTTGGGCGCGCTCTGGCAGAGCAGGCTGGCGAATTGCGCCTTGGTCCGCACCACCTTGGGCCATGGAGCATCCAGCAGGCCGTTGGATAGGCCGTAAATGCCGCGCGGCAGCGCTTGTCCATTGCGCACATCATCACCGTCGGCGTTGGAAAACCACACCAGTGTGTTGCGGTCGCCGACTAACAGGTTGAAGCCGTTATAGGCGTCACTCCGATCACGCAGCGCGGTCACGTATTCCTGGGGCGAGGCGCCGCCAATCAGGTAGTCGGCCACCAGCGCTCCGCGTGAGGGCGCGCCGGCGCGCTGCTCGGCTGGTGCCCGGACGTTGGTGACGGCAGCGAAACGGCCGTCGCGCGTGACTCCCATCCAGCTACCGCCGCCGCGCAGGTCACGCCCACCATACACTTGCGGGTGGTCGTCCCACCAGGCTGCCGGCCGGGTCGGACGTTCGTAATATTCATCACGATTGGCGGCGGCCGCCAGCGGCATGCCGGGTACCACCTGCCAGGCAAAAACGATCAGGCACATACTGAGCAATCCACAAAATATTCGATATGGCGCTGGCCCTCGATCAGGGCAAGCAGACCGGCCGTGCGCACCGCGTCAGCCAACGCCGTATCAAAATGCGCTGGCACGTCCAAATAGATTTCCATCCAGGTCTGGCAGTCATCGACGCTGCCAGGGCGGCGCTTGAGACGGGTCTGGATGCCGCAGGAGCGTGCCAGCCCGGCCTGCAGGGCGCGCAGCCGCGCCTCCAGTTCGAACTTTCTGGCATTCTTGACCCGGTAATAAACATAAACATCCATACTTGAGAGTATGCCTTTAAATGACCGGATTCCTGGCTAAAAATATAGCCATACAAAAAATACTATATTGAGTATATGAATATCCGAGAGGCATTCAGGAGGCCGCCGAGTTTGTTTCCGGTAGTGCATATGGCAAGGTGCCGATCGTCAGTTGCGGGCCGCTGGCGCTGCCCAGGTGAATCGAGCCATCCTTCAGTGCGGCCAGTTTCAACTCCGCCAAGCAGTCCATCTGTCCGGCGGCGCTACGTTCGGCGTTGACGATCCGGCCGCATGGCTGGCCCGCATCGAGACTCGAAAAAACCTCCATGCCGGCTCGCGCTTCCAGGCTGGCGACCGCCGCCGGCAGCATGCGCCGCTTCAGTTTGCCCAGATACTGGCTGCGGGCCACGATTTCCTGTCCCGGATAACAGCCTTTCCTGAAATTGACGCCACCAATGATTTCGTAGTTGATCATCTGCGGCACAAATTGTTCTTGCGTGGCCGGCGTGATGTGCGGCACGCCGGCCTGGATATCGGTCAGGCGCCAAGCGGGGGCGCCAACCGGCGTCAGACTCCTGGTCAGTAGCGGCCACGCTTCATGCGCGCGTTGGGCGCTGGTGATCCACTGGTAGCGTGGTGCGTTGGCCGCATCGGCCAGGCGGATCAGGGTGCCGGCATCGGACTGCGCCAGTGCATACGGAGCATCCGGCAACTGTGGGAACCAGTCATGCAATGCCGCGCTGGCCTGAATCCCAGCCAGGCCCAGGACGACTTGTTGATCGCTGACGTCAGCCAGTTTCACCTTGGCGCGCAGCACGAACATCTGCAAGCGCTTTTGCAGCGGCGGCAATAGCGAGCGCGGCACTTGCAGCAAGATCGCGTCCGCCGTGCGCCAGATCAGCAGCGTCGCCAGTAACCGCCCCTTGGGCGTGCAGTAGCCGGCCAACCGCGCCTCGGACAGCTCCAGATGCTCGACATCGCTGGTGAGTTGGCTGTGCAGAAAACGGGCCGCTTCGTCGCCACTGGCCGCGATCAGGCCGAGTTGGTTGAGCGGGGCGAAGAAGCCGTGGCCGCTGGCGACGGTTGTGCTGCTGGTATTGTCGGCGGTGCTGAAGCCAAGGACATCAGCGTCTGCGCCGGCATCGGAATCGGCGCCGAACAACGCTCCTTGCTGTGTCAGAAACTGCAACCATTGACTCATCGTGTCCATCATATAAAGTAGGGCAGAATGCGCTTCAGCCATTATCATTAGAGCTTGATTATAGTAGTGCCAGAAAAACGCGTTTAATGGTGCGCGGAAACCCATCCCGGACTCGAATTTGCTTAAGAAACTGTTTATCTATTGTGCTGTTTTGCTGGTTGCCATCGGTGTTGCGGCGGCATTCTGGGCACGTACCCCAATCCTCGCTGCCGGTCAGGCGCCGATTCCCTTCACTATCCAGCCCGGTAGCAGCCTCAGCAGCAGTGCGCAGCAACTGGCCGATGCCGGCGCACCGCTCAACCCGACCATGCTGGTGTTCCTGGCCAGGCTCACCGGCAAGAGCACGCGGATCAAGGCCGGCAGCTATGAACTGAAGCCGGGCGTGACGCCGCAAAAACTGCTGCAGCAACTGGAGCGCGGTGAATTTGCACAGGAAGCACTGGTCATCATCGAAGGCTGGACGTTCAAGCAGATGCGCCAGGCGCTGGCGCAGCATCCAGCGCTCAAGCACGATACCGCTACCCTGTCGGATAGTGAGCTGCTGGCTAAAATCACCACTGACTACAGCGTGCCCGAAGGTTTGTTTTCCCCCGACACCTACCTGTTCGCGAAGGGTGTCAGCGACTTGCAGGTGTACCGGCAGGCTTATGCGCTGCAGCAGAAACGCCTGGGCGAAGCGTGGGCCGGGCGCGAAGCAGGATTGCCGTACAAGACGCCGTACGAGGCGCTGATCATGGCCTCGATCGTGGAAAAGGAAACCGGGCAGGAAGCGGAGCGTGACCTGATCGCGGGCGTGTTCATCAATCGCCTGAAAGTCGGCATGCTGCTGCAAACCGACCCGACCGTCATCTACGGCATGGGCGAGCGTTACCAAGGCAATATTCGCAAGCGCGATCTGGAAACCGACACACCCTACAATACCTACACCCGGCGCGGCATGCCGCCGACGCCGATCGCCTTGCCGGGAGCGGCCTCGCTGGCGGCGGCGCTGCATCCCGCCAAAACCGACGCATTGTATTTTGTCGCCCGCGGCGATGGCAGCAGTCATTTTTCCACCAATCTCGGCGAGCATAATTCCGCCGTTAACAAATATCAGCGATGATCCCCGGCGACGCCGGATCACCTGGAGAGGCTTGTGTTGACAGGTAGATTCATCACCTTTGAAGGCATCGACGGCGCCGGCAAATCGACCCATATCGAATTCGTTGCCAACTTGCTGCGCGCGCGCGGCGTCACGCTCGTCACCACGCGTGAACCGGGCGGCACTGAACTGGGTGAGCGGCTGCGCGAATTGCTGTTGCACCAGGCAATGCATCTGGAAACCGAAGCGCTGCTGATGTTCGCCGCGCGCCGCGAGCATCTGGCGCAAGTCATCGAGCCGGCACTGGCGCGCGGCGACTGGGTCATCTCGGATCGGTTTACCGACGCCAGTTTTGCCTATCAGGGGGGCGGCCGCAAACTGGCGCGCAGCAAGCTGGAGGCGCTGGAGCAGTGGGTGCATCCACACCTGCAGCCGGATCTGACGCTCCTGTTCGACGTGCCGCCGGCGGTCGCGCGTGCCCGCCTGGATGCCAGCCGGGCGCCGGATAAATTCGAGCGGGAGCAAGCGGAATTTTTTGCCGCTACGCGCTCGGAATATTTGCGTCGCGCTGCTGAGTTTCCGGCCCGATTCCGAATTATCGATGCGACGCAGCCGATCCCCACAATTCAGGAAATACTTGAAAATATTATTTCAAGTATTTGAATACAAATAGATATTTCGTCGCAATATACGCTCAACGTATACATACAATTTACTTTAAATATATTTCATAAACAGTTGAATTGAATGAGTAATTCGATTTATCCATGGCAAGTCGATAGTTGGCGGCAGCTGCAGCAATTCGGTGCACGGTTGCCTCATGCGATCCTGTTCCATGGTACCGAAGGCATCGGCAAAACCATGCTGGCCGAGTGCTTCGCGCAGGCGTTGCTGTGCGCTACGCCCGCGGCCGATGGCCAGGCCTGCGGCCAGTGCGACTCTTGCGGCTGGTTTGCGCAGGCCAATCACCCGGACTTTCGTTGCGTACGGCCGGAAGCGCTGGAAACCGCGCGCGTCGAGGAAGGCGAGGAGGCGGATGAGGGTGTAAAAAAAGGCGCAAAGGCCAGCAAAACGCCGTCCAAGGAAATTCGCATCGACCAGATCCGCGCTCTGGCCGATTTCATGAATCTCTCCACCCATCGGCATGGCTTGCGGGTGGTCTTGTTATATCCAGCCGAAACGCTGAATGCGCCGGCTGCGAATGCCTTGCTGAAAACGCTGGAAGAGCCGCCGCCAGGCACGGTTTTTTTGCTGGTGACGCATAACCGGGACCGCCTGCTGCCGACCATCCTGTCGCGCTGCCGCCAATTTGCGCTGGGCGTACCAACGCAGCAACAAGCCTTGTCCTGGTTGCAGCAGCAGGCGGTGGCGGATGCCGATGTCTGGCTGGCCGAGCAGGGCGGTGCGCCGCTGGCGGC
>DATJCV010000160.1:0-6377 GCA_035497775.1 Burkholderiaceae bacterium
TCCTGGCGATCGGCCAGCCCAGCGACCATCCGTGGAAAGTCGGTATCCGCGATCCGCGCGGGGAAGGTTCGATCGCCAATATCGCGTTGCGCGACAACGAGGCGATCGGCACCAGCGGCGACTACATGCGCTATTTCATGAAGGACGGCAAGCGGCACCCGCATATCATCGATCCGCGTACCGGCCAAACGGTCGATCTGGTGGCTTCGGTCACCGTCATCACGTCTGGCGGCAACGATGCCGGCACCCGTTCGGACGGGAACTCGAAGCCGCTGTTCATTGTCGGCCCGCAACACTGGAAAGAGGTGGCGCAGCGCCTTGGATTGGACCAAGTCATGCTGATCGACGCCGAGCGCAATATCGAGATGACCCCGGCGATGCGGGCGCGCATGTCGTCGCCCAGTCAGTCCGAGCGCCGCGACTGACGCGCTGATCTTGCGGAGCGATACTGTTGCGGCATCCGTCGGCGTGGCTAGGCCGTATCCTGAAATTGGAAAGAAACCTCGTGCCGCCGGGAGCGGCCGGCGCGGGCGATGCACCTAAAAAACTCCACGGTATCGTGGCAGCATCAATGGTATAGTTGACAACTACCGAATTCAATACCATGAAAGCGGCGGATAATCGGACCAGCGCAAGACACAATCGAGCGTGGAGGAGACCGGATGGACCACAAGCAAGCACTGCATCTGCACGTGCCGGAGCCGACAGGGCGCCCTGGCCGTGAGACTGATTTCTCTTATCTTCATTTATCCCCGGCCGGCGAGTTGGGGCGGCCGCCGATAGACGTGGCGCCGTCCGACACAGCATCGCTTGCGACCGGCCTGGTGCGCGTGCTGGATGACGCTGGCCAGGCAATTGGCCCTTGGCGGCCGGACATCGACCCAGCACTATTGCGCCGCGGACTGCGTGTCATGCTGAAGACGCGCATTTTCGACGCCCGCATGGTGATCGCGCAGCGCCAAAAAAAGATGTCGTTCTATATCCAGAGCTTGGGCGAAGAGGCGATCGGCACGGCGCATGCGCTGGCACTCGGCGAGGGCGACATGTGCTTTCCCTCGTATCGCCAGCAAAGCCTGCTGATGGCGCACGATGCGCCGCTGGTCGATATGATCTGCCAGTTGCTCTCGAATGAACGCGATCCCCTGAAGGGGCGGCAGTTGCCGATCATGTACTCGATGCGCAAGCTCGGGTTCTTTTCCATTTCCGGCAACCTGGCCACGCAATTCATTCAGGCGGTGGGTTGGGCCATGGCGTCGGCCATCAAGGGCGACACTCGGATTGCCTCCGGCTGGATCGGCGACGGCGCCACGGCCGAGGCCGATTTCCACAATGCGCTCACCTTTGCCCATGTGTATCGCGCGCCAGTGATCCTGAACGTGGTCAACAATCAGTGGGCGATTTCGACTTTTCAAGCGATTGCCGGCGGCGAGAGCACCACTTTTGCCGGGCGCGGGGTCGGTTGCGGCATTGCTTCGCTGCGCGTCGATGGTAACGATTTCCTGGCTGCCTATGCCGCCTCCCAATGGGCGATCGAGCGTGCACGCGGCAATTTCGGTCCGACCCTGATCGAATGGGTGACCTATCGTGGCGGTCCGCACTCGACTTCGGACGATCCGTCCAAATACCGCCCGGCAGATGACTGGTCGCGCTTTCCGCTCGGTGATCCGATCACACGCCTCAAGCAGCATCTGATTTCCCTTGGTGCCTGGTCCGAGGAAGAGCATGCGCGGACACAGAAAGAACTGGAAGCGGAAATCATTGCGGCGCAGAAGGAGGCCGAGCGTTACGGCACGCTGGCTGACGACCGCATTCCGAGCGCAGCGGCGATGTTTGAGGATGTCTACAAGGATATGCCGGAGCATTTGCGCCGGCAGCGTCAACAGCTTGGGGTGTGACGATGAATGCAGAAGCTGGAACCAAGATGATGGCAGCCGCAAGCGCCGGCGCCAATGCTGGGCCGAGCACGCCGATGAGCATGATCCAGGCGTTGCGCTCGGCGATGGACGTGATGCTGGAGCGCGACAGCAATGTCGTTGTGTACGGCCAGGACGTCGGCTATTTCGGTGGGGTGTTCCGCTGCACCGAGGGCTTGCAGGCCAAGCACGGCAAAACGCGTGTGTTCGATGCGCCGATCTCGGAGGGGGGGATTGTAGGGGTGGCAGTGGGCATGGGCGCCTATGGTTTGCGCCCGGTGGTAGAAATCCAGTTTGCCGACTATTTTTATCCGGCCTGTGACCAGATCATTTCCGAGGCGGCGCGCCTGCGCTATCGGTCGGCCGGCGACTTTACCGCGCCACTGACGATTCGCATGCCCTGTGGCGGCGGTATTTACGGCGGTCAGACGCATAGCCAAAGTCCGGAGGCGATTTTTACCCACGTGTGTGGCTTGCGCACTGTGATGCCCTCCAATCCCTATGACGCCAAGGGTTTGCTGATCGCCGCGATCGAGTGCGACGATCCGGTCATTTTTCTCGAACCCAAGCGCCTGTATAACGGCCCGTTTGACGGCCACCATGAGCAGCCGGTGGTTCCCTGGTCCAAGCATCCTCTAGGCGAGGTGCCCCAGGGTTATTACACGGTACCGCTGGAGTCGGCGGCCGTATTTCGCCCTGGCACCCAACTTACCGTGTTGACTTACGGCACCATGGTGTATGTGTCGGAAGCAGCGGCGCGCGAAACCGGTATCGATGCCGAGATCATCGATCTGCGCAGCATCTGGCCGCTCGACTTGGCGGCGATTGTGACGTCGGTCAAGAAAACCGGGCGCTGCGTGGTAGTGCATGAAGCGACGCGTACCAGCGGCTTCGGCGCCGAGCTGGTCGCGTTGGTGCAGGAGCATTGTTTCTATCATCTGGAAGCGCCGATCGAGCGGGTGACCGGCTGGGATACGCCCTATCCGCACGCTCAGGAATGGGCTTATTTCGCTGGGCCGGAGCGTGTGGGTGCGGCCTTCAAGCGGACCATGGAGGCTTGAGATGGGTATTCATGTCATCCGCATGCCGGACATCGGCGAGGGTATCGCGGAGGTAGAGCTGGTGTCGTGGCATGTGCAGCCGGGCGACAGCGTGGCCGAGGACCAGCCGCTGGCGGAGGTGATGACCGACAAGGCGACGGTTGAAATTCCGTCGTCGGTGGCGGGCAAGGTGCTGACGCTTGGTGGCGCGTTGGGGCAGGTGATGGCGGTCGGTTCGGAGTTGATCCGGATCGAGGTTGACGGAGCGGGCAATGCCAGTGAGGCATCCGCATCGCCCGCTACAGCCAGCGCTGCGGCGACAGCGGCGCCAGCACAGGTGAGCGCACGTCCTGCCCCAGTTCCGGTCCCGGCTGTGATGCCGCCGCAACCCAAGCCCGCGGCGGAAAATGCGGTGGCCGCCGTCGCATGGGTACCGCTGCAGGCTGGCTCCAAGCCGCTTGCTTCGCCGGCGGTACGGCAGCGGGCATGGGATCTTGGCATTGAATTGCGCTACGTATCCGGCAGCGGGGACGCCGGTCGTATCACGCACGCCGACCTGGATGACTATGTCGCGCGCGAAGGCGGCCGCAGCGCGCCGCGTCGGGCGGCGGCCGGGTATGCGGAAAAACACGATGAAGTGGCGGTGCCGGTGATTGGCCTGCGGCGCAAGATTGACCAGAAGATGCAGGAATCGAAGCGTCGCATCCCACACTTCACCTATGTCGAGGAAATCGACATGAGCGAGCTGGAGGCGCTGCGCTTGCGGCTCAACGAAATCCACGGTGCGGCTCGCGGCCGGCTGACCGTATTGCCGTTCCTGATACGGGCGGTGGTGCTGGCGCTGCGCGAATTCCCGCAAATCAACGCCCGCTTTGACGACGATGCCGGCATCGTCACCCGTTACGGCGCGGTGCATATGGGCATCGCGACCCAGACCGAAGGCGGCTTGATGGTGCCGGTGGTGCGCCACGCCGAAGCGCGCGACTTATGGTCCAGTGCAGCGGAAATCGCGCGCCTGGCCGAAGCGGCGCGCACTGGCCACGCGGCGCGTGAAGAACTTTCCGGTTCGACCATTACCATCACCAGCCTTGGTGCGTTGGGCGGCCTGGTATCGACGCCGGTCATCAATTACCCGGAAGTCGGCATTGTCGGCGTCAACCGCATGGTGTTGCGTCCCGTGATCCGGGACGGCGCCGTAGTGGCGCGGCAGATGATGAATCTGTCTTCCTCGTTCGACCACCGGGTGGTGGATGGCCTGCACGCGGCGCAATTCGTGCAAGCCCTGCGTCGCCTGCTCGAATGCCCGGCCGCGCTGTTTCTGGATTAGCCGATGAAACCTCAATCAACCACCTTGCTGGTGATCGGCGGCGGGCCGGGTGGCTATGTGGCCGCCATTCGCGCCGCGCAATTAGGGATTCCGACGACGCTGATCGAGGGTGCCCAGCTCGGTGGCACTTGCCTGAATATCGGCTGCATACCATCCAAGGCATTGATTCATGCCGCCGAGGCATTCGAGCGGATCCGTCATTATGCGGACGGTTCTCCGCTTGGTATCCAGGTGCAGTCGCCAGCCATCGATCTGGCACAAACGGTGCATTGGAAAGACGGCATCGTGCGCAAGCTGACTGCCGGCGTAGCGGCGTTGCTGAAGAAAAACGGCGTACAGGTGATTGCTGGCTGGGCCCGCATCATCGACGGCAAGACGGTTGAGGTGCTCTCCGGCAACGGAGAAAACGAGGTGCTGCGCATCGGCTGCCAGCATCTGTTATTGGCGACGGGTTCGCAGGCGGTGGCGTTGCCCACCTTGCCATTTGGCGCGGCGGTGATTTCGGCCACCGAGGCCTTGTCGCCGCCGTCTCTGCCGGAAAAACTGGTGGTGGTCGGCGGTGGCTACATCGGCCTCGAATTGGGCACAGCGTATCGCAAGCTGGGTTCTGACGTGACGGTGGTCGAGGCGTTCGACCGCATCCTGCCTGCGTATGACGCAGAACTGGTCAAGCCAGTGGCGACGTCATTGCGGCGGCTGGGGGTGCAAGTGCATACGGCCTGCACGGTACAGGGCCCGGGCACCCAAGGAGACGGAGTGCGAGTGCGTAGTGTGCAAGGTGAAGAATTCGACGTGCGTGCCGATCGCGTCCTGGTGGCGGTCGGTCGCCGACCACGTACCGAGGGTTTCGGACTGGAATCGCTGTTGCTGGATATGGATGGCCGTGCGATCAAGGTCGACCAGCAGTGCCGCACCTCGATGCAGGGAGTGTGGGCCATTGGCGACCTGACTGGCGAACCGATGCTGGCGCATCGGGCCATGGCGCAGGGAGTGCTAGTGGCCGAGGTGATTGCCGGCCAACGCCGCTATTTTGCGCCGGCGGCGATTCCCGCCGTGTGTTTCACCGACCCTGAAGTCGTGGTGGTGGGGCAAACACCGCAGGACGCCGAGCAAGCCGGGCTGGCTTGTCTCCATGCCGAGTTTCTCTTTGCTGCCAACGGCCGTGCCATGACGCTGGAGGCCAGTGAAGGATTCGTGCGTGTAGTGGCGCGGCGCGATAATCATCTGATTGTCGGTTGGCAAGCTGTCGGTCGGGGCGTATCGGAGTTGTGCACTGCGTTCTCGTATTCGCTGGAAATGGGAGCGCGACTGGAAGATGTGGCCAATACCATCCATGCACATCCGACCTTGGGCGAGGCGGTACAAGAAGCGGTCCTACGCGGTTTGGGTCAGGCGCTGCACGCTTGATGTCGAACCAGCGTGAACCCACGCTAGCAGGCGACGTAGACCAGTCCCGGACTCAGATAACGCTCATTGGGCCGCATGGTGGTGTGGATTTCTTGCGGACAAACATGCGAAAACTCGTAATTTTTTCCAGCGATGCGGGCATGACCGTAAATCGGCAGATCACGGTAGGTGCCAATTGGATCGGTGAGTTGTTCCGCATGATCAAATGCGGTTGAAATCGGCAGCTGTTGCTGATCCTCAGGATTGGCAACGATTCTCGATTCGACCCCATCCAGCTTGTCTTTCATTATCCAGAAAAGAAACGCCAATCCTCCCCATAAAACCAGTTCGATCAGAAAAATCTCCATGTTGTGCTCCTGACGTATTTCATGCGACCACCTGTCGCCCAATATCGATCTCGCAAGCTTGATTCGCATATCCCAAAGGTGGTCGCGGCGATGTCATATATTTGTTTACATAAGAACGTTTTTACAAGAGCAAGTTTCTACGAAATGCGGAACTTGCTTGGTTCCTGATCAAGGTCGTGTAACCATGCTCAAGCCGATCAACAGGCCGCTCAATAAGTTCGCCATTCGAACTTCAACTCCTGCAGGATCGTGGTGGCGATTTCCTCGATCGACTTGGCGGTGGATGACATCCAGCGAATCCCTTCGCGTCGCATCATCCGTTCCGCTTCGTTGACTTCATAGC
>DATJCV010000161.1:0-9126 GCA_035497775.1 Burkholderiaceae bacterium
CCTGCTCGCCGGCCAGGATTGCCAGGTTGCGGCTGTCGAAATCACTGCCCCTCATCGCCCCCAGGCGGGGCTGGATCACGATGTCCGCCTCTTTCAGTTCGTAATGGTTGATGCTCTGCCCCATGATGGCGAAGGTTTGCAGCAGCATGTCGAGAGTGCTGGTGCCGCTCGCCGACTGCAATTCCGGCTGTGCCGAGATATTGACCGCAATGACGAACTCGGCACCCATTTCGCGGGCAAAGCGCACTGGCACCGGCGACACCAGGCCGCCGTCCACATAGGTACGACCGGCGATGCGCACCGGCTGGAATACGCCCGGCACCGCCGATGATGCACGTACGGCAATGCCGGTATTGCCGCGTCGGAACAACACCGGCTGGCCGCTGTTCAGGTCGGTGGCGACCACGCCAAATGGAATTTTCAGTTTTTCCAGCGGCGTATTCTGCACTGCCTGGTTGATGTAATTCTGGATCGCTTCACCCTTGATGACACCTGTCACCTTGGCGAAAAACGGTATCGACCAATCTGAAATGGCCGCTTCATCCATGGTCAAGGCCAGCTTGTTCAGCGCGAAACCGTTATTGCCGGCCGCATACAGTGCGCCGACCACGCTACCGGCGCTGGTGCCGACCACGATGTCGGGCACGATGCCCTGCGTTTCCAGTGCCTTGATTACCCCGATATGCGCAAAACCGCGCGCGGCACCACCGCCCAGCGCCAACGCCAGCTTGACCGGGCGTGGCTGGAGCGGCGCCGTGGCCGCGGGCGCCGGCGGCGCGACGCTGCTGCAACCACTCAGGGAAAAGAAAAATACGCAAAGAAGGGACAGCGGGAAAAATCGGTGCAGGGACATGGAGGCATTCAGCGCGGCGCAACATTCAGGAGGCAAGGCCGGCGGAGTCAAAAGCCGCATTATGCGGTAAAAACGTTGCGGCCCGGATTGCGCGGCGGCATCATGCGCGCCGCTGACGCCGCCTGGGTGTTCCACCCAGGCCGGCCGGGAGTGGCTCGCGGACCTCAGGCAAGGCTGCCCCAGCTCCCACTGCTCGCAACATACTCCTACATACAGATCGTTATTACAGGGATAAAATGGCCGTATTTACAATATACTCCCTATTTTTTCTAAAAATAGAGGTGATGCGTACCGATCTAGCCGTGATTTGAACGCGGCAAATCGGCGTCCACCAGGCTGGCGCGCGCAAAGCGGATCGTGAAGGTGCTGCCTTTGCCCGGCTCGGATTCGATCGCCAGCGTCGCATGGTGGCGCAGCAGCACATGCTTGACGATGGCCAGGCCGAGCCCAGTGCCTTGTGTCTCGCGGGAACGGCTCTTGTCGATCCGATAGAACCGCTCGGTCAAACGCGACATATCTTCCGCCCGGATGCCGATACCGCTATCCTGCACCGCGAATTGCGGACCATCCTTGGCCATTTGCCAGCGCAAACCGATGTTGCCGCCGGCCGGGGTGTAGCGCACCGCATTCGATACCAGGTTGCTGAAGGCGCTACGCAACTCATCCGCACTACCCTTGATATCAGGCGCCTCCACCGCCAGCGATAGCGTGTGGCGGCCAGCCGACAGCGCCTCTCCTTCGCGCAGTACCTGGCCCAACAGTGCGCCGATATCCACCCGTTCCGGCCGCAACGGATAATCGATCGATTCCAACCGCGTCAACGTCAGCATGTCCTCCACCAAGTGCTGCATGCGCTGGCCCTGCTCGGTCATCAATTTCAGATGCCCGAGCCGCACCTGCGGATCCAGGTTTGGTTGGGCGCAGGCGATTTCCAGGAAGCCGTTGATGACGGTCAGCGGCGTGCGCAACTCATGCGAGGCGTTGGCGATGAAATCGCGCCGCATGCGCTCGATGCGCTCCGATTCGGTGGCATCGTGCGTGACCAGGATCTGGCGCCGGCTCTCGAATGGGATGATCTGCACGATCAGCTTGCGTTCGCGCAACGACAGGGTCAGCGGCTGTTCGTAGCGACCGAGAATCACGTAGTCGATGAAATCCGGGTGGCGGATCAGGTTGGTCACGCGCATGCCGCGGTCGCGCTCCAGGGAAAGGCCCAAATGCCGTTCCGCCGCCGGGTTGCACCATTCCAGAAACAGCACGTCGTCCATGATGGTGACGCCGTCTGGCAATAGGCTCATTGCTTGCCGGAAGCGCGCCAGCCATTCGGCCAGTTCGCTGCGGTTTTTGTCATCCTCCCGCCGCAATTTGTACATCTTGGCGAAAATGTCGGTCCAGGCACCCCAGCCGTCCGGCAGCCGCTGTTCCGGATTGTCGAGCCAGCCGTTCAACCGATACAGGTACTGCAACTGCACCGCCAGCATGCCGCACAGCGCCAGCACGCCGACCGTCAACGCCAGCAGAGGCCCCTGGAAAAACCAGACCAGGCCGACGCCGATCACCACCAGCAACAGTCGCAGCCCGGCCGGAACCCAGAACAGCAAGAGCGGATTCATACGCGTAACTTCATCGTGCCCCCAATGGCAAGCTCATTTTTCCGACAACATATAGCCGACGCTGCGCACCGTCTTGATCAGCTTGCCGGCTCCCTGCAAGGCCTTGCGCAGGCGCAGCACATGGACATCGACGGTGCGCTCCTCGATCACCGCATGATCGCCCCATACCTTGTCCAGCAGTTGGCTCCGGGAGAATGCCCGACCCGGGTGCGCCATGAAAAACTTCAGCAGCCGGAATTCCGCGTGCCCGATCTCGATTTTTTCATCATTGACGCTGACCACGATGCCAACCGGGTCGAGCGTGACGTCACCCGCGCTCATCAATGTGTCGCCCAACTCCGGGCTTTTGCGGCGCAGCAGCGCCCGGATGCGCGACGTCAGCTCGCGCGGCGAAAACGGCTTGGTAATGTAGTCATCGGCGCCATTGTCGAGCCCGGCAATCTTGTCCTCCTCCATGCTCTTGGCGGTCAGCATGATCACCGGCACATGCTGGAACTGGCGGTCGGCGCGGATGCGCGAAAGCAGGCGCAACCCGCTCTGGTCGGGCAGCATCCAGTCCAGCAGGATCAGTTGCGGCATGCGCTGCTGCATGAATGCCCAGGCCTCGCCGGTGTTGCCGACAGCGCATGGATGCCAGTTGGCTGCTTGCAGCGTGAAGCTCACCAGTTCGACGATGGCAGGCTCGTCCTCGACGATCAGTATCGTGGTTTTGTCGCTGGCCATGGGATTCTTATTCGGCTCCCGAGACAGACGATTGATCGGCGCGCGCGGCGAGGAAATCGGAATGGCGGATGTCGGTGCCACCGACGATGTAGATGACATACTCCGCAATATTGGTGGCATGGTCGCCGATCCGCTCCATCGCCTTGGCCACCCACAAGGTATCGAGCGCGCCTGAAATCGTGCGTGGGTCTTCCATCATGAACGTGATCAGGTTGCGCATGATGGAGCGAAATTCATGGTCGATCACGTCGTCATGCGCGATGATCTCGGTCGCCAGCTTTTCATCCAGGCGGGCGAAGGCGTCCAGCGCATCGTGCAGCATGTCGCCGGCGCTATTGCCGATCACGCGCACCGTGTCGTAATGGTGGATGCTGGTGCCGCCGCGTTCCGCCATGGTCTTGGCGGCGCGCGCGATCTTGGTCGCCTCGTCGCCGATCCGCTCCAGGTCGGTGATCACCTTGATGGTGGCCATTACCGTGCGCAAGTCGTTGGCGGCCGGCTGGCGCTTGACGATCAGGTGGCTGCAGGTATCGTCCAGCGTGACTTCCAGCCGGTTCACGGTTTCGTCGAGTTCGATCACCCGCTGCGCCTGTTCCAGGTCACCGGTGCGAAATGCCGCCATCGCCTCGCGCAGCTGGTTTTCCACCAGGCCGCCCATCAGCAGGACCTTGGAGCGGATCGCTTCCAGGTCAAGATCGTATTGTTTTGAAGAGTGTTCGCCGGTCATCGGAATGCTCCTGTAGTCTCAATGATCATTTTGCGCCATCAGCCAAAGCGGCCAGTGATGTAATCCTGCGTTTCCTTTTTCGCCGGATTCATGAAAATCTGATCGGTGCCGCCAAACTCCACCAGCTCGCCCAGATACATGTAGGCGGTGTAATCCGAGCAGCGCGCCGCCTGCTGCATGTTGTGCGTGACGATGGTGATGGTGTAGTCCTGCTTCAGTTCGCTGATCAGCTCCTCGATCTTGGCGGTCGAAATCGGGTCCAGCGCCGAAGTCGGCTCGTCCAGCAGCAGCACTTCCGGCTTGACCGCGACGCCACGCGCGATGCACAACCGCTGCTGCTGACCGCCCGACAGCGACAGGCCGCTCTTGTGCAGCTTGTCCTTGACCTCGCTCCACAGCGCCCCCTTGTTCAATGCCCATTCGACTCGTTCGTCCATTTCGCCCTTGGACAGGTTTTCGTACAGGCGCACGCCGAAGGCGATGTTGTCATACACCGACATCGGAAACGGCGTCGGTTTCTGGAACACCATGCCGACCTTGGCGCGCAGCATGTTGACGTCCAGTCCAGGCGCCAGGATGTTGCGGCCGGCGTAGATGATTTTGCCATCCGCGCGCTGCCCCGGATACAGGTCGTACATGCGGTTGAGGGTGCGCAGCAACGTCGATTTGCCGCAGCCCGACGGGCCGATGAACGCGGTCACCTTTTTTTCGTGGATATTCAAATTGATGTTTTTCAGGCCCTGGAACGTACCGTAGAAAAAATTCAGATCCGAAATTTCGATCGTCGTCTTGAGGCCAGGGCCGGTTTGAGCTGGAGGGATCATCGTCATGATTATTAGCAACTAGTGTTGGGTTTTTTGCCGCAGCAACGTGCGCGACAGGATGTTCAGACCGAGCACGCTGAAGGTCACCAGCAGCGCGCCGCCCCATGCCAGCGAACGCCAGTTGTCGTATGGGCTCATCGCAAACTGGTAAATCACCACCGGCAGATTGGCCATTGGCGCATTCATGTTGGCACTGAAGAACTGGTTGTTCAGCGCAGTAAACAACAGCGGCGCCGTTTCACCGGAGATCCGTGCCAGCGCCAGCAGCACACCGGTCATGACGCCGGCCCGCACCGCACGCAGGCGCACCATGGTGGCCACCTTCCAGCGCGGCGCGCCGAGCGCGAATGCCGCTTCGCGCAGGCTGGTCGGCACCAGGTTCAGCATGTTGTCGGTGGTGCGCACCACTACCGGCACCGCGATCAGCCCGATCGCGAAGCTGCCGGCCCAACCGGAAAAATGTTTTACCTGTGCCACATAGATGGCATACACGAACAGGCCAATCACAATCGACGGCGCCGACAGCATGATGTCGGTGACAAAACGGGTGATCTGCGCCAGCCAGCTTTCCTCGCCGTATTCGGCCAGGTACATGCCGGCGAAGATGCCAATCGGCGTGCTGACCGCGGTTGCCACGCCCACCATCAGCAGGCTGCCGACAATCGCGTTCAGCAAGCCACCGCCTTCGCTGCCAGGTGCCGGCGTGGTCTCGGTAAACATCAGCAAATTGATGGCTCCGGCGCCCTTGATCAGCAAGGTAAACAGGATCCACATCAAAAAGAAAATCCCGGCGGCCATCGCCAGGACCGACAGGGCGATG
This sequence comes from Burkholderiaceae bacterium, assembly GCA_035497775.1. GTDB lineage: Bacteria > Pseudomonadota > Gammaproteobacteria > Burkholderiales > Burkholderiaceae_D > DATJCV01. The sequence goes on from DATJCV010000161.1 coordinate 5,561, forward strand.
CCGATCCGGTGTATCCACAACCGGCGCCGATAGACAGGATTCACGGCAGTCATCATTTTTTTCCTTCCTTGCGCGCCATCCCCAGCAGCATTAGCTTGGCGGCGGCCAATACGATGAACGTGATCGCGAACAGGATCAAGCCCAGCGCATACAGTGAAGAGACGTGCAGTACGGAGTCGGCTTCGGCGAACTCGTTGGCCAGCGTCGACGCGATGCTGTTGCCGGCAGCAAACAGCGACCAGGACAGCTGATGTGCATTGCCGATCACGAAGGTGATGGCCATGGTTTCACCCAGCGCCCTGCCCAACCCGAGCATGACGCCGCCGACCACGCCGATCTTGGTATAGGGCAGCACCACCTTGCGCACCACTTCCCACTTGGTGCAGCCCAGCGCATACGCCGATTCCTTCAGGACCGGCGGCACGATTTCAAACACGTCACGCATCACCGAGGCGATGAAGGGCACGATCATGATCGCCAGGATCAGGCCGGCGGTCAGCACGCCGATGCCCATCATCGGTCCCTTGAACAGGACGCCGACCAGCGGCAGCTGGCCCAGCGTCTGCTGCAGCAGCGGTTGCACATGATCCGCGAAAAACGGCGCGAACACGAACAGCCCCCACATGCCGTAGATGATGCTGGGAACGCCGGCCAGCAGTTCCACTGCGGCTCCCAGCGGGCGCTTCAGCCATGCCGGGCAAATCTCGGTCAGGAACAATGCAATGCCGAAGCTGATGGGGAAAGCAATCAACAGCGCAATCAGCGACGTCACCAGAGTGCCGGTGATCGCAATCATGGCGCCGTACTTGTCGTTGACCGGGTCCCACTCGACATCGGTAATGAACCCGGCACCGAATTCATGGAAGGCCGGCCAGGCGCCGATGATCAGTGAAATGATGATGCCGACCAAGACCAGCAAGACAGAAAGCGCAAAACCGAGCGTGATCTTGTGAAACAGAAAATCCTGCAGGCGCTGATTGCGCATGGTCGCGGCCAGAGCCTTGTCGACTGGCTCTCCAGCATGATCCGGATCGAGGTCGGTAGTTGGCATCGCAGAAGGAATGGTGGCGCTCATGAATTTCAGCACTTATTCAATAGGTCAAGCGGATCGCGCCGGCCGGCCATTTCAACATGGCGCGGCGCGGCGACGACCCGCGAGACAGGATACAGGCAACCGCTACTGTATTACCAGATAGCCTTGCCGGAGCTATCTGCCAGCTCTTTTTTCCATGCATCCTGCACCAGCTTGACGACCGCGTCCGGCATCGCCACGTAATCCAGTTCGGATGCCATCGCACCGCCGTTCTTGTAAGCCCAGTCAAAGAATTTCAAGACTTCCTTGGCCTTGGCCGCATCGGCTTGCACCTTATGCATCAGGATGAACGAGGCGCTGGTCATTGGCCAGCTGCCTTTGCCTGGCTGGTCGGTCAGCACCAGTCCGAAGCCAGGCGTTTTGGCCCAGTCGGCGCCGGCGGCGGCAGCCTTGAAAGAATCCTCGTCGGGCTGCACCAGCTGGCCGTCACGGTTCTTCAGTTGAGTATGTGCAATCTTGTTCTTTTTGGCGTAGGCGTATTCCACGTAGCCAATCGAGTTCTTGATGCGCTGGACGTTGGCAGCGACGCCTTCGTTACCCTTGCCGCCCACGCCAACCGGCCACTTGACGGCAGTGCCCGCGCCTACCGTGCTCTTGAAATCGGCATTGACCTTCGACAGGTATTCGGTGAACACAAATGAGGTGCCGGAACCGTCGGCCCGGTGCACCACGGTGATATCGGCGCCGGACAGCTTCACGCCGGGGTTCAGGCTGGCGATTTCCTGGGCATTCCATTTGGTGATTTTGCCGAGATAAATACCGGCCAACACGTCACCGGTCAGTTTCAACTGCCCCGGCGCAACGCCTTCCAGATTGACGATCGGCACCACTCCACCCATGATGGCCGGGAACTGGATCAAGCCTTCAGCTTTCAACTCTTCCGCTTTCAAGGGCATGTCGGAAGCGCCGAAATCAACGGTCTTGGCCTTGATCTGCTTGATGCCGCCGCCGGAACCGATTGACTGGTAATTCAGGCCGACATTGCTGGCCTTTTTGTATGCTTCGGCCCACTTGGCGTAGATCGGGTACGGAAAGGTGGCGCCGGCGCCAGTGATATCCGCCGCGTGCGCCGAAACGAAGGCCGCCGTCGCCACCACGGCCACCGCAGCAGATTTACACAGTTGATTCAGTCGCATGTTTGCTCCTTGGGTTGAAGAACGAGAACGAGGCAAACTGTAACCATTGAATATGACAGGTTTGTGACTTGCCGGCATTCTGCTTGAAAAAGCGCCAAGTCCCAGCGGAAACATCACTTTCGCTGTCATCAAGCTGTCATGCCGAATGTCAGAGAAGGACTCGTTCAATCATGATAAAAATAGCTTCCCCCACTTAAAACAATACGGGAGTATGCTTAAAAAAATTCTATTTGCTCATATATTTCAAGCAATAAATAAAATACTCCTGCATATGACACATCAATCCGATCGGAAATAAGCGCCATGAAAAAACGGTTTATCTCAATCATTTTCTTGTTGACAGCGTCAGCCATCTTTGCCGAAACCATCGGCGAGGTCAGCACCACCTTCAAATTGCTCAGCCCGAACGACAAGATCGCGGTCGATGTATTCGACGACCCCGCCGTCGCCGGCGTTTCCTGCTACTTGTCGCACGCGCAAACCGGCGGCTACAAAGGCGCACTGGGGCTGGCCGAAGACACCGCTGACGCCGCCGTCGCTTGCCGCCAGGTTGGCCCGATTGCATTCAAGGGCAAGATCGCGGCCCAAGAAGAAGTCTTCAACGCCCGCTCGTCGTTTCTGTTCAAGCGCGTGCGCGTGGTGCGCATGGTCGACAAAAAACGCAACACGCTGGTCTACCTGGTGTATTCCGACAAGATCATCGAAGGCAGTCCGAAAAACAGTGTGACGGCGGTGCCAGTGCTGGCCAGCCAGCCTATTCCGCTCAAGTAAATTCCATTATTTCCGCAGACAATTTCATACCACGCCGCGAGCGCTTCGCCGCACTTGAGCGGCCTCAAAGATTGATGGTTATCCGCCGCCCAAGCGGCGCGGCATGCGTAGTATTGGTCGCATCACAAGGTCGACGTGATATGACGACAATACAGAAATCCCATGCAAAATACGATAGGAAAAAATGCATCACCGTTTGAATTCTCGCTGCGCCTGATCGACGTGCTGGCGATCGAAGTAGCGAGCCAACTGGCCAGCTTATTGCACTTCAACGTCTTGCTGCAGGACGGTACGCCGATTCAAACCGCGCTGGTTTTTCTTTGTTGTGCATTGGCATTTTTGCTACTGCCGCAATTGGGCCTGTACAACTCCTGGCGCGGCCGCTCGATGGCTGTCATGTTTGGACGCATCGCGGCAGCCTGGGCGTTGGTGTTGCTGATCGGCCTGTTTTTCAGTTTCCTGATCCACCACGTCGGTTACGTGTCGCGCTTGTGGGTGTTCTACTGGTATGTGATCGGCGTCGGCTTGCTGGTGCTGTCGCGGATTGTGGTGTATTCGACGCTGCA
>DATJCV010000162.1:0-4225 GCA_035497775.1 Burkholderiaceae bacterium
TGGCATCCGCGATTTCCATCGACGAATCCGAGCCATAGCGCACGCCAAGCATGGCAAAGGCATCGGCCAGACCGGTGATGCCCAGCCCGAGACGGGGCGAGGCGAGGCGTGCGCCATCCTAGCCTGCACTGTGAGGGGAAATGCGAGATGTCGGTCACGTTATCCAGCATTCTGACGGCGATGGCTGCGACCTCGGCGATTCCTTTTAAATCGAGCTGTGGATGCATGCCGAAAGGATCCTGCACGAATTGGGTCAGGTTGATCGATCCGAGATTGCATGCACCATGCGGCGGCAGCGGCACTTCGCCACAGGGATTGGTCGCGCTGATGCGTTCCGCATACCAGAGATTATTGGCGCGCTGGACGCGGTCGATGAAAATTACCCCGGGGTCGCCGCAGTCGAACGCTGCGTGCAGCATCCTGTCCCACAACTCGCGCGCCGCAATGCTTCGCATCACCAGGCAAGGTTCTGGAATGCTTGAACCGGACCAGGTTCTTTCGCACACCATGCCGCCCGACGGCACTGGCCGCCCCGCCAGCGGGAATACTAGCTGCCATGGCTCATCCGTCTCGACCGCTTGCATGAAATCGTCGCTGATCAATACCGAGAGATTGAAATCCCGGAAGACGTTCGTGCCGCGTTTGGCATCGATGAAGCGCTCTATATCCGGATGATCGCAGCGTAGTGTGGCCATCATCGCACCACGCCGATTCCCGGTCGAGATCAGCGTCGCGCATGCCTGATTCCACACATGCATGAAGGACACCGGCCCGGACGCGATATTGCCTGAACCGGCGGCCGCCATTCCTGCCGGCCGCAGCGTCGAAAAATCGCAACCGATGCCCCCGCCCTCCTGCATCGTCACCATCGATTCGCCCAACGCGGAAAAAATCGAATCGATCGAATCATGGATATGCCCCATCACGAAGCAATTGAATAACGTGGCGCGGCGTTGCGTGCCGGCACTGGCCAGGATGCGGCCGCCGGGTAAAAAACGGAAATCGGAAAGTGCCGCGTGAAATTGGTCGGTCCACTGGTCGCGATGATGCAACTCCGGACCGGCTAGCGCCAATGCGACGCGCGACCAGGTTTCATGTACGGTGGGTTCATGTGAAACACCATTTTCAAATAAGCGGTACTTTTGATTCCAGACATGTTGCGCGATCGGCTCCGTGAAAATTGCATCTTGCATGAAACCCTCCCTTGGACCCCTCGCAGTGGAGTCGAGCTTACGAGTCGGGTTATGGTCTGGATTGATGCAAGACAGAGGTGGGTGCGAATGGAAATGTTATCCAATTCAATTTAAGCCTATCCTCCTCGTAACCCTATGAAACAAAGAACGCTTTCAGCGGGCGTCGTGGTTCTGCATCGCCGACCGGAGCATTGCCGTTACCTGCTGCTGCGCAGCTATCACTACTGGGATTTTCCCAAAGGTATGGTCGAGGAAAAGGAAACCCCGTTTTCAGCCGCCTGCCGCGAAGTCCTCGAAGAGGCGGCGCTGGGCGAACTCCGTTTTGCGTGGGGCCAGGATTTTTACGAAACCTTGCCCTATGGCTCGGGCAAAGTGGCACGCTATTACGTCGCTTTGAGTCATACGGATAAGGTGGCGTTGCAAGTTAACCCCCAACTGGGGCGCCCCGAGCATCACGAATTCCGTTGGATTGAATACAGCAATGCCCGCACGCTGTTGCCACCGCGTTTGTTGCCTGTACTCGATTGGGCGCATGCATTGACAGGCTGTTAGCGGAAACTTGTTTTCATGGGAGCGCATGGAAGAAGCGGGTGGGGACAGCTATTGTTGAGCAGCGTTACCGCGAAAGTGCTGCCGATATCCCCAACTCTCTGCTCATCTATTGCCAAAACGGAAAGCAGCTGGCGTCTGACCCTGGTTATTCGCTTTAACAGCGCGGCAGCCAAGATTGATCGACGCTACTCTGGCCGACAACATTTTCTATATCTGCACGTCCTCCACCCGCATGCGGCAGTCGATTTTCACCTCATCAAGAACCACAAAACCAGGAAGGCATCATTCACACGGACTAATGACAATGACATTGCCGCCCGTTTCGGAAGTAACGCTTGAATCCAAAGTAGCATTCCTGCGGCAGCCGACCAGCTTCCCGGACATGGCATATCGCGTGGAAGCCATCGAGACTCATATGTCCTGGGTTTTTCTGACGGACGGCTACGCATATAAGCTGAAAAAGCCCGTATGCCACGACCTCCTCGACTTCGGTTCGATCGACGCCCGGCGTTATTATTGCGAAGAAGAGGTGCGACTGAATCGGCGCCTTGCTCCCGACATCTACCTTGGTACTGTGGCGCTCACGCTCGACTCACCGGATCATTTGCAATTGGGTGGCCGAGGCGTGGTCATCGACTGGCTGGTCAAGATGCGCCGACTACCAACCCGGCATATGCTGGACTATGCGATCCAGCATGGAACGACAGACGAAGAAGATATCCGCCGTGTCGCAGCACGACTTGACGCCTTCTATCGCGGTTGCGCACCCTACCCCATCGATCCAGCCGAGTACCGGAGCCGCTTCCTGCGGCAAATCGATAGCATTTTGCAAGAATTGAGCCTGCCGGCCTATCAACTTCCGACTGCTCAAGTGAGCGGCATTTGCCTCGCGCAACGCTCTGTCTTGCAGGAAATGGCTGATTTGTTTGACCAACGTGTCCGAGCGGGAAAGATCGTGGAGGGCCATGGCGACCTGCGGCCGGAACACATCTGTCTTGAACCGCCGCTGGCAATCATCGACTGCCTTGAATTTTCCCGCGACTTGAGGATCATCGATGCAGCCGATGAAACGGCGTTTCTCGCATTGGAGTGTGAACGGCTTGGCGCCGCTGACCTGGGTGTGTTTTTCCTGCGCAATTACAGTGAAATTTCCGGTGACAGGCCGGATCCGGTGCTGGTCCACTTTTACCAGAGTTACCGCGCGAGCCTGCGGGCCACCCTCGCTATCCGGCATCTGAACGAAGAACAATTCCGCTATTCGCCGCAATGGCCGCGCCGTGCCAAGGACTACCTACAGTTGGCGGAACGGCATGCGGGACGTTGCCAATGAAACCGCGTCATGCTTGCGGCAAGTCCGCGATCGATTGCCCTGTATGGATTTGACGAATCGCTTCGGCAAACAACCCGGCGCTGCTTATTATCGTGATCTTGTCTCTCACTACGCCCTGTTCCAGCCTGAACGGCGGCACGGTGTCGGTGATCACGATTTGTTCCAGGACGTCACATGCCAAAACCGCATTTGCATCGCCCGTGAACAAGCCATGCGTGGCCGCTGCCAAGACCTTGGCGGCGCCCAGCGCGTGACAGGCGCGTGCCGTGCGGACAATCGTGGCGCCGGTACTGATCAGGTCGTCGATGATGATTGTGTCCTTGCCCTTGACGTCGCCTACCAGCGTGTCGCCACTGACAACCCCGCTGCTGCGATATTTTTCCGCGAAGGCCGCTCCCACGGGCTTGCCCAGCATATCGCTCAAAAGTTGCCGGAACTGTTCTGCGCGTTTTATACCGCCGGCGTCGGGAGAAACCACGGCTACCTCGCGCTCCTTCAATAACGGAGCGAAATACTTCACAAACAGCGGATTGGCTTCCAAATGCTCGGTGCCGCAGCGAAAGGCGTTTTGGAAGGCCGCCAGATTATGCACATCCAGCGTCACGACGGCGTCGGTGCCCACCGCTTCAAATAGCGCTGCGACATACCGCGTGGTGACCGGATCGTGCGGTTTTGTTTTCCGATCCTTGCGCGAGTACGCCAGATAAGGGATTACCGCCGTGACCCGTGCCGCGCCGGAATCTTTCAGAGCGCCGATAAAAAATAACAGCCGGCACAGCTTGTCGTTGCCGCTTTGCTCGGGATCGGCATGCAGGGATTGAATGACAAAGACATCTGTTCCGCGGACCCCGCTCAACGGCCGTGCCTTATGCTCGCCGTCCTCGAACTCGCGTTCCTCGTGCGGACTCAAGGTGATGGCAAGCCGTTGCGCCACTTGGATCCCAAACGCTTGGCTGCTGTTCAGAACGAAAACTTTCAAGTCACTGTCTATCATGGGCACGTCAGATAGCGCGTTTCCATCGCTGGTTTTCTTATTGCTTGTACCATGAAGCATTTTGATGTTTTCAATGGCGATGCGGATGGCCTTTGCGCGTTGCATCAACTCCGGCTTGCCGCGCCGCTCGACGCGGTCCTGATTACCGGCATCAAG
>DATJCV010000163.1:0-9056 GCA_035497775.1 Burkholderiaceae bacterium
GGTTGGCTTGCACGCCTGGCGTGCGTTGCAGGCCGGTACGCCGCGTGGCCGCCGGTGCCGAGCACGGCTTCCTCGGGTTTGACCGCCGACTGCAGCGCGGCCGTGACTGCGGCACCATGGACCTGCCCAGCACTTTGTCCATGGCCTAGGCTTGCCCACGGGCGCCGCCGACCCATGTCGGAAAGGGCAGCCTCTTTTTGTGAAACCGCCCTTGCCCTGTCGCTTTGCCGCCCCGCCGGCGCGCGGCAGCGGTCCGCTGACCAGAGCCTTTTTTGCGGCTTTCGACAAAAGGCCCGATCCACCGCCGGCACGCCGGCGATGGCGTGCGGCTGATCAAACCATCCGCTGCAAGCCATCGCGCGCAGCGGGGCCATTTGCGCGCAGGTCAGCCCCTGCAGCGATCCCCTGACCGGTGAAAATTGCACTTTTTTTCATCGCCGCCTCCCCTCCAATCACGAGCAGAGTACACATCCCCATGTTTAATCGGAACAGAGCCGATTGAATATCAGAGGACAAGCCACCTCCGTCCTAGTGATCGAAGTGCAAGAGCAAGAAGGCGCGGCCGTCGCGGCTGCCGCTGCTGACGCGGTCGGCCAGGCGCCGCATCAGCACGTTCGACACCTGGCTCAATGCCGAATCGATGGCGGCGTCGTCGGCCTCCAGCAGATGGCTCCAGTCCGGCGCCTGGGCGCTTTGCAGCAGCAACGGCGCGCCGGAATGCCGCAGTTCGATATCGAGGTTGAATTCGTCGAAGCTGCCGCCGATCGCCAGAATCCGCCGCGGTTCGGCACCGGCGCCGGCAGTGCGTATCGCCTCCGCCGCTTCCAGAGCCGCCAACGCCGCGCGCTGCACCACTTCGCGCCGCGCGGCCCAGATCGCGCCCTGGGATTCGACGAAATCGGTGATGCGGCGCGCCGCGGCGCCCTGTTCGTTGTCGAGCGCCTGATTTGCCGATTGCGCGGTCCCGAGGCGGAACAGCAGGTTGAGCAGGATCGCGGCGACGCCGGCGACGATGAAGCCGCTGCCGGCCAGGAAGCGCAGTGCCGGCGGCGCGTGCGCGGCGATGCCCGGCATCAGCATCACCGTCAGGCCGAGCGCGAACGATAGGCCGACCATGAAGATGCCACGGCTGTCGAGCGCGCGCGAGGCGATCAGTTCCATTCCCGACACCATCAGGAACGCCGCCGCATACAGTTCCACCGCCCCCAATACCGGCGTCGGAATCAGCGTCAGCGCCAGCGTCGCCTGCGGCAGGAACGCCACCAGCGCCAGCGCCAGCGCCGCGACCAGGCCGATGTAGCGCGAAGTGGAGCGGGTGGCGTGGCACAAGGCGATATTGGCCGACGACGATACGGTCGGAAAGCCGCCCAGCACGGCGCCGCACAAATCGCCCAGCGCGTTGGCCTGGATGCCGCGCCCGACCATCTTCATGTCGGCGCGGCGCCAGTCGGCTTCCTCCATCTTATGCATGATGATCACGCTGCCCAGCGTATCGAGCTGACTCAGCACCACCACCAGCACGATCGCCGCCAGCAGGCCGGGGTCGATGCCGAATACCGGCGTCGGCACGCTCGGCAGGCCCAGGAACGGCGCCGCCGCCAGCGCCGCGCCGCCCTCCAGGCGCCCGGCCGTGAGCGCGATCGCCACGCCGACCAGGATCCCGGCCAAGAGGCCGAACAGCTTCAGGCGGCGGCTGCCCCATACCGAAAAAGCGACGATCACCGCGAATGCCGAACCGGAAATCAGCAGGCTGACCGGATCGATGGCGAATTGCGCGTCCAGGCCGAAGCTGTGTTTCATCGCTTCGGCCACCAGCGACAAGCCGCCCATGCAGATCACGACGCCGACCACAGTCGGCGGAAACAAGGGCCGCAGCAGCGGCATGATGCGGCTGACGACGATCGCCACCAGCACCGTCACCAGACCCACGGCCACCATGCTGCCGGCGCCGTAGCGGGCAGCGATCGCCGCCACGAACACCGGCATCAGCGGATTCGGAATATGCACCAGCAGCACGCCGCTGCCCAGGCGCCCGCCCCACGCCTGCAGCAGCGTGGCCACCGCCATCGCCAGGATGGTGGCGGTGACGAAGGAGCGGGTATCGGCCTGCGACAGCTCGGCCATGCGCGCCGCCGCCAGCACGTAGGCGATCAGCGCCAGTGCGGTGGCCGCGTGCTGCAGGCCGAGCGCCAGCAGCGAGGCCGGCGGTGGCCGCTCGTCGGCGGCGAAGGTCAGGTCGGCCGGACGGCGCTGTACCGAAAACGGCGACAGCCGCAGCCGGCTGGCAAAATCGGGGCGTTGGCTCATGATCTGGGCGATTCAGAATAGAGCGAAGGGAGGATGGAAGCCGGCGTCGCAACGCTTGCCGACGATGCGCGCTTCCGGCAAGGCCATCGGCCGCTCAGCCCGCTGGCGTAAACCGCTGCAGCGCCAGTTCGCGCGTCTCGGCCACGTTCAGGATGTTGAGGAAACCGCTGATGTCGAACACGTCGTGGATGTGCGGCCGCATGCCACACAGCACCAGCTGGCCGGCCGACTGCTTGAGCCGCTTGGCCACCACCAGCACCACACGCAGGCCGGCGCTGGAAATGTAGTCGAGCTGGGACAGGTCGAGCAGCAGCCGGTTGGCGCCGCCGGTCAACTGCCCCAGGATTTCGGCTTCGGCTTCGGCGGCATTGCCACTGTTGAGCTGTCCCTCGGGACTGATGACCAGGATATTGTCGATGTGTTCGTATTTGCTCGTCATGAGATCCTGCCCGGAAAAACGTGGTCGGTATGCGGCGTGCAGATGGCCGCACCAGGGAATTGCCCGTCTTCAACAGGATGGCGATTTTATCATCGAATCATCGCTTTCCGGCATGAGCGCCCTTGCCGGCACCCCGCAGCAGGAAGCGGCTGCACCCCCTCGACGCGCCTGCCGAGCGTAGGCCTGATACACTGGCCCTCCCCATATACACCAACAGTATTGACCAAATACCGCACGTATGACGGCTGATATATTGACATACTCCAGGCATCAATCAGAAATGGACAGCGCAGCCGCGTCAACCGCCTGCTGCTGCCGGCAGCGCCTGACAAAAATACAAGCGGTTTTCGCCGTCGCGGCGCTCGTAGCGCACTTCGTCCATCAGCGTACGCAGGAAATGCACGCCGAGGCCGCCAACCTGACGTTGCTCCAGATCCAGGCTCAGATCCGGGACCGGTGCCGACAGCGGATCGAAGGCGTTGCCGGCGTCGCGCACCTCGACCTCGACGCGCCGCCCGGCGAACCGCAGGCGCACGTGGATGGAGTGCGCGCCGGTGTCGGCAAACGCGTAGTGCATCACGTTCACCACTACTTCTTCCAGCACCAGGTTGAGATTGAAGACGAGCCGCGCGGGCAGCGCGTGGGCGGCGCCAAAGGAGTCGACCGCTTCGGCCAGCCGAGCCAATTCGGACACATCGCTGCTCAATTCAAGGACCAGTTCGACTGGTGGAATCATGAAAACTCCAGGCCGCATCCGGCTGTTCCGACTTGGACACAGCGCGCCGCGCGAGTGTAGCACGCAGCCAAAAAGCGCTGCCATTTTGCCAAGTCGGCGGCGGTGTCGAGCCCGTCTTCGGAGTTGTCCGGCATACAAGCGCAGGTTGAAGTGTGGCATCATTTGCACTTTTCCATAGGGGAAACAGCTTGAAACTGCTGTTGTGCACCAAGCGCGACCTGGTCGGCAACCTGATGCTGAATCAACTCCTGCCGGTCCTGACGGCCGAGCATGAAGTGGAGGTTCTGCTGGCCAACCGCATCCGCCCCGAAACCGATACCGTGCCGGAACTCGGCTGGATGAAATTCTTCGAGCAGGATCTGCCGAACCGCCTGCTGTTCCCGCTGATCGATCATCTTCCGCCCGCTGCCGGGCGTTGGCTGTCGTTCGACGCCTTGGCCGCGCGCCACGGCGTGCGCATCGAACAGGCCGGCCACATCGCCAGCGCCGCCGAATTGACGCGGCGCGTGCGCGCGGCGGTGCCGGACCTGATCGTCTCCTTCCAGTTCGGCTTCATCTTCAAGCCGGAGGCGCTGGCAGTGGCGTCGCGCGGCGCGCTCAATCTGCATTCGGGTGCGCTGCCCCAGCGCGCTGGCGTCAACCCGACCTTCTGGTGCATGAAGGATGGCGACAGCCATGCCGCCTGCACCCTGCACTGGATCGACGCCGGCATCGATTCCGGCCCGCTGGTCGAAGTGCGGCCGCTGGCGCTCGACTATTCGCGCTCGCTGTTTTCCAACTGGATCGCCAACTACCAGAATGGCGCGCGCATGATCGCCGACGCCGTCGCCACCCTCGCCGCCGGCGGCAGCCTGCCGGCGCTGGCCCAGGACCACGGCAGCCGGCGCTACGTGCCGAAGCCGACGGCGGACGACTTTGCCGCCTTCGCCGCGCGCGGCGGCCGCCTGGTCGATGGCGGCGATTATCTGGATCTGCTGGCCCATTATCTGCCACCACCGCTGCCGCCGGCATGACGGCCACGGAATACGCGATGCCAACCGCCTTCACCAAAATGCATGCCTGCGGCAACGATTTCGTCGTGATCGACGACCGTGCCGGCCATTTTTTCGGGCGCGAATCGGCGCTGGCGCGGCGCCTCTGCCATCGCCACCTGGCGCTGGGCGCCGACGGCCTGCTGCTGTTGCGCGGCGACCGCGCCGAAGGCCATTTCGAGATGGTGTTCGTCAATGCCGACGGCCTGATCGGCGAGATGTGCGGCAACGGCGCGCGCTGCCTGGCGGCCTTCATCCGCCGCGCCGGGCTCGCCACCGAGGGCCTGACGCTGCAGACGCCGGCCGGCAGCGTGGCGGTGCGCTTTGCCGGCGCCGGATTCCATGGTACGAACAATATCGTGCTCGACCTGCCGCCCGCCGGCCCGATTCGCTCCGACATCGCCATCCGCTGGCAAGAGCGCGACTGGCGCTTCGACGCGATCGACATCGGCGTGCCGCATGCCGTCTGGTTCGCCGCCGACCGCGCGGCGTTGGAGCAGGCGCCGGTCGAGGCGCTTGGCCGTCACGTCCGCCACCACCGCATATTCGCGCCGCGCGGCTGCAACATCAATTTCGCCGCGCTGGAAGACGGCCGCCTGTACCTGCGCACCTACGAGCGCGGGGTCGAAGCCGAAACGCTGGGCTGCGGCACCGGCGCCACGGCCGCGGCGCTGCTGGCGCAGCACCGTTTCGGCTTGCACGCGCCGGTCGAGGTGGTGACCAGCAGCGGCGAGTCGCTCCTCATCCATTGGGAGCCGCGTTCGGGCTTGCTGCAACTGGCGGGCGGCGCCCATTTCGTCGCCGACGGCAGCCTCGACGCCAGCCTATTGACCGGCCTGGGGCCCGATGCATGAAGCGCGCCGCGCCTTCGCTGAACCGGCATTTCGCAGCAATCCTGTGCCTGGCATTGCTGGCGGCGCTGGCGGCCGCCAGCGCCGGCTGGCTGCGGTATCTCGAAGAGCGCGGCGCGCAACTGCGCGAAAGCCGCTTCCAGTTCAGCCTGAACAGCGTCAAGAGCACGCTCGAATCCGGGCTGCAGCTCGGCCTGGCGCTGCCCGACCTGCCGAACGCGCAGGCGCCGATCGAAGACGTGCGCGTGCAAGAGCCGGGCATCCTGTCGATCGATGTCTTCGACACCCAGGGCCGCATCCTGTTCACCACAGACAGGAACGGCATCGGCGCCCATTTGCCGGCGGCGTGGCGCGCGCCCTGCCTGGCGCCGGGCGCCGGCTGGCAGGCGCGCGACGATGACGGCTACCTGCGCTGCATCGCCCTGCAGAATGGTTACGAGCAGGTCGCCGGCGGCGTGCTGCTGCGCTATACGCTGGCCAGTCGCGCCGGCACCTTCGGTGCGCTCTCCGAGCGCTGGCCGGCGGCGCTGCTGTTGACGGCCGTGCTGGCGGCGCTCGGCGCCGGCGCCGGCTGGCTGCTGCTGCGTCCGCTCGAACGCCGCCTGAATGCGCTCACCGGCGACATCGCCGCGCAGCGTCCGGTCGCCGACGGCTGGCTGGCCGGGCCACTGCCGGCGGCACTGACCGCCCTGCAGCAGCGCGAAGAACAGCTGCGCGCGGCGGAGCGCGAAGCCGACCGCATCGACGAGCTCGACCTGCACTGATGCCGAACCGACTACGCACTCTCTGGCTGGCCTGGACCGCGATCGTTCTGGCGGCGCTGCTGGCATTGCTGGGCGGCGCCGGCCTGCTGGCGATGCAGACGGCGCAGCAGCTGGCGGCGCCCGAGCTGCGCCAGACCACCCAAGTCGTCGGGCGCGCGCTGGCGTCCGATATCGAACGCGCGCTACGCCAGCAGATCCCGATCGACGCATTGGTCGGGGTCGAGCCGTGGTTCGCCGATGTCGTCGATGCCAATCCGGTGCTGGCCATGCTGGCGCTGACCGACCGCAGCGGCCGCCTGCTGGACGGCCATGCGGTGCCGGCCGAATTGCGCGACGCGCTGCCGGACCGGCTGGCGGCTGCCAGCGACCAGGTCGGCGCCCTGCAGCTGACCACGCTGCCGCTGCACGATGCCGGCGGCGCCATCGCCGGCTGGCTGCATGTCGGCGGCGTGGCGCCGCCGATCGGCGGCGCGCCCTGGCTGTGGACGCTGGCCGCCGCCGCGCTGCTGGCGGCACTGGCGGTGAGCGCCCTGTGGCTGCTGCTGCGGCGGCGAGTGGCGGCGCCACTGGCCGCCTGCCGCGCCGCCGCCGCCGCCGTCGCCGACGGCCACCTGCCGGCGCTGGCGCCGCCGCCGGTGCATGCCCCGGCCAGCCTGTTGCAGGCGGCGCTGGCCGCCCGCATCCACGCCGTGCGGCGGCAACATGAAAACCTGCTGCTGAAAATCGACGAAGTGCGCGCCGCCCATTTCGATCCGGCCATCCTGCAGCAAGCCGACCAATTGGCCGCTTCGCTCGATTGGCAGCAGGCGCAGCAGCCGGCGGCAGCCGGCGCCGCGGCGGCACAGCGGCCGGCGCCGAGCCTGTCGCGGCGCGCCCTGCTGGCAGCGGCGCTGGCCTTGCTGCTGGTCGCCGCCAGCCTGCTCTCGCTACAGCGCCTGGTGCGCGCGGCCGATAGCCGGCAACTGGTGGCCAGCGCCGAACACACGCTGCGACAGGCCTGGCAGGCCACGCTCGACCAGGACCAGGCGCGGCTGGACGCGACCCTCGGGCAATTGCTGGCCGACCCGAATTTCGGCGCGCTGCTGGCCGGCGGCGACGAGCACGCGCTGGACTTGGCGCTGACGCAGGCGGCGACGCCGCCGCTGGCGCTGACCGTGCTGCGGCTCGACGGCACGATGCGCGCGGCGAGCGCCGAGCACAATGAAGAAGCCGCCCTCGGCAACCTGGTCCTGGAGCCGTTGCGTCAAGGGCAGGAGCTCGCCCACGGCGTCTGGCAGAACGCGGCACGCAGCTATCAAAGCGGCGTGGCGCGCCGCGTCGCGCTGCCCGGCGCGGCACCGGCGGTCGTGGTGGCTGCGCGGCCGCTGGAGGCCAGCGTCGCCGACCTGGCGCGGCGGCTGGCGGCGCCGGCGGCGGCGGCCGACTTGCGCGGCCAGCCATTGACCGCAGGCAGCGCCGAGCTGGTCGCAGGCTGGCGCGCACATGACCGCCAGGGCTATCTACACCAGGCCGGCGCCGCTTCGGCGGCGCTCGCCGCCGTCACGCTGAGCGCCCCCAGCGGCCATGCGCTCGGCACGCTGCTGGCGCGGCTGCCGGCCGAGAGCCGGATGACGGCGGCCGAAACCAGCCTGGCGCTGCTGGCGGCGGCGATCGCCTTGGTCACCGCGTTGCTGCTGCTGGCCTATCTGGCCGGCCTGTTCGCGCCGCTGGCGCGCGCCACCGAACAGCTGGAGGCCCTGGCCGACGGCACCCATGAGCCGCTCGCCCCGCCGCGCGCGCCGGGGCGCGAAACCGCGCGCCTGTACCGGGTGCGCAGCCTGCTCGGCGAAAAGATCGACATGCTGCAGACCCTGCGCCGCTCGCGCGAACGCCAGGGACGGCGCCAGGCGCGCTTCATCCGCCACCAGATGCACCAGCTGGCGTCTCGCCTCGACGAGAATGCGCGCCGCGGCATTCTGGAAGACCTGGAACGGATCGAGCACGCGGGCCGGCCAAGCGACGCGCGGCCGCCCGGCGACGAGCGGCTGGATCGCATCGTCGATGAATTCGGCATCCTCGCGCTCGGCTTCCAGAACCTGGTGTCACGGGTCGGCGCGCAATACCAGGAACTGGACCGCCTGGTACAGGAGCTGCGCGAGGCGCTGCGCTCCAAGACCCAATTCATCGCGCTGCAGCAGGAGCTGGAAATCGCGCGCAAGATGCAGCTGTCGATTTTGCCGCGCGAATTCCAGCCGCGCGACGGCCTGGAACTGCACGCGACGATGCTGCCGGCCAAGGAAATCGGCGGCGATTTCTACGACTTCTTCGCGCTCGACCAGCACCGCGTGGCGCTGGTGGTGGCCGACGTTTCCGGCAAGGGCGTGCCGGCCGCGTTCTTCATGGCGGTATCGCGCACGCTGCTGCGCGCCATCGCCCAGTTCAGCGACCGCCCCGGCCATTGCCTGGCGCAGTTGAACGACCTGCTG
The DNA here is from genome assembly GCA_035497775.1 of Burkholderiaceae bacterium. Lineage (GTDB taxonomy): Bacteria > Pseudomonadota > Gammaproteobacteria > Burkholderiales > Burkholderiaceae_D > DATJCV01. Next base: position 8,594 of record DATJCV010000163.1, read on the forward strand.
GCGGCGGACAACGAGGAAATGATGTTCGTCACCCTGTTCTATGCCATCTTCGACACCCGCGATGGCAGCTGCTCCTACGCCAATGCCGGCCACAATCCGCCCTACCTGCTGCGTGCCGACGGCCGCGTGGAAATAGTGCCGAGCACTGGCGGCATGGCGCTGGCGGTGATGGACGGCCTGGAATTCAAGGAAGGCAGCCTGACCCTGGCGCCGGGCGACGGCCTGTTCCTGTACACCGACGGCATCACCGAAGCCTGCGCGCCTGACGAGGTGCTGTATGGCGATGCGCGCCTGATGGCGGCACTGCGGGAAATCGGCGCGTTGCCGGTACGCGAGATTCCGGCGCGCATGGTGGCGCTGATCAAGGAATTCGAGGCCGGCGGCGCCCAAGCCGACGACATCACCTGCCTGATGGCGCGCTACCGGGGCCGCGCATGAGGCTGTGCATCTCATCTGAATACCG
>DATJCV010000164.1:0-2907 GCA_035497775.1 Burkholderiaceae bacterium
CGGCACCATCACCAAGGACGATTGCACGCTCATCATCGAGCGGTAGCCGGAATCGACGCGCTCGACTTCGCGCGCGATCAAGCCATACGACACGTAATTGAGGCCGGCGCCGCCGTACTGTTCGGGGATGGTCGGGCCCAATAGGCCCAGTGCGCCCATCTCGCGGAAGATCGCCGGGTCGGTCTGCTCGTGGCGGAACGCTTCCAGCACGCGCGGCGCCAGCTGGTCCTGGCAATAGGCTTCGGCAGCGGCGCGCACCGCGCGCTCGTCGGCGCTCAGCTGCTGCTCCAGCAGCAGCGGATCATCCCAGTGGAAACGGGGTTTATGGCTCATGTGAGGTTCCTGGCAAAATAAATAAGGAAAACCGGATGAAAACGGAAGTGGGCCAACAATGGTTCAAGCTCATTCCACGTATTGGAACAAAATATAAAGATACGGAACTGTATTTGCTGCGGCCAATGATGTCAATAATCTATATAAATATTATGTAAATCAAATGCTTATGTTAGTTAGCCGTTAAAAGAATAAAATTTCAACCAAATATGCATCGTCTTTTTTAGTAAAAATCTATATATTTAATTCCGCATTGCAGAATTAAATTCTGTGATTTGATTTTTTGCGGCCGGCATGCGAGTATCGCGTCGACACCAATCCGGCCCGCACCAAGACCGCGCTACGGCACCGCCCAACCGACAGGAGAAGCCAGCATGAATCAGGACGTGAATCAGGCGCAGCTGCCGATGCAGACGCAACTGCCGCGCCGCATTCACGAAGCGTTCATGCCGTGGATCGCGTCGCACCCGGAACGCATCGCGCTGAGCGACGGCGCACATACCGTGCGTTACGGCGAGCTGGGCGCCACCGTCGAGGCGCTGGCGCAACGCTTGAGCGACGCCGGCGTGCGCGCCGGCGACCGCGTGCTGCTGGTTGCCGAAAATTCGGTGGCGCTGGCCTTGTGCGTGCTGGCGCTGAGCCGGCTCGATGCCTGGTCGGCCAGCGTCAATGCGCGCTTGTCGGCGCGCGAAATCGATCAATTCCTGGCGCATTCCGGCGCCCGCCTGGCGCTGTATTTTGGCGCCGTTTCGCCGGAGGCCGGGGCGCATGGCACGGCACGTGGCGCACGGCCGGTGCACTGGCCGGAGATTGGCGAGATATGGCTCGGCCCCTTGAACCGGGAAGCGGTGCCGGAAGCGGTCGCTGCCGACCCGGCGCAGCAAGTGGCGGTGCTGGTATACACCTCGGGCACCACCGGCGCGCCGAAGGCAGTGATGCTCACGCACGGCAACCTGTTGTTCATCGGCGCCAACAACCGCCGGCTGCGGCAACTGACGCCGGCCGATGTCGTTTACGGCGTCTTGCCGCTGTCGCATGTCTACGGCCTGTCGTCGCTGCTGGTGGCGAGCTTGATCAGCGGTGCTGCGCTGCACCTGGTCGCACGCTTCGCGCCGGCCGCGCTGGCGCGCGCGCTGGCGCAGGATGGCATCACCGTGATGCACGGTGCGCCGGCGATGTACGCGAAGCTGCTCGAATTCGGCGCCGGTGCCGCGTTGCCGGCGCCGGCACTACGCGTCGCGCAATCGGGCGGCGCGCCGCTGACTTTGCCGCTGAAGCACAGTTTCGAACACGCCTTCCAACTGCCGCTGCACAATGGCTACGGCATGACCGAAGCGTCGCCGTCGATCTGCCAGACGCGGATGGAGGCGCCGCGCACCGATTGTTCGGTGGGGCCGGCGATTCCCGGCATCGAAATCCGTTTGCATGATGCCGATGCAGCCGGCGTCGGCGAACTGTGGGTACGCGGACCGAATGTGATGCAGGGCTACTACCGCGCGCCGGAGCTGAGCGCCGAGGCACTGAGCGCCGACGGCTGGCTGCGCACCGGCGACTTGGCGCGGATCGACGCCGACGGCGCGCTGTTCATCGTCGGCCGCAGCAAGGAATTGATCATCCGTTCCGGTTTCAACGTTTATCCGATCGAAGTCGAGCAAGTGCTGAATGCGTATCCGGACGTGGTGCAGTCGGCGGTGGTCGGCCGCGCGGTCGACGGCAACGAGGAAGTCGTCGCGTTCATCGAGCCGGCGCAGGGTGCAGCCATCGACTGCGCTGCGCTGCGGGCGCATCTGGCGCAGAACCTTTCCCCCTACAAGATTCCCGGCGAGATCATCGTGCTGGAACGCCTGCCGGCGGCTGCCACCGGCAAGGTGCTGAAAAAGGAGTTGCAGCAAATCGCGTTGAAACAACGCGCCATTTCTTGACGTATTTTTTAATCAAAAAGGAAGAGACATGCAATTGAAACCAAGCAAGGTATCGAAGCTGGTCCTGGCATTGAGCGCGGCTTTCGCCGTGACCGGCGCCAGCGCCGAGGAATTCATCGTCGGCGCGCACATGCCGCTGACCGGCACCATCGCGCGCTCCGGCAATGCCTTCAATGAAGGCATCCAGAGCGCGGTCGATATTTTCAACCGCACCAATGGCAAGCACACCATCAAGTACGTGACCATCGACGATGAGTCGGCACCGGCCAAGGCGGTGGCGGCGGTCGAAAAGCTGGCGCCGCAGGGCGCGGTCGCGATCATCGGCGGCTATGGCTCGAACATCATCGGCCCGGCGTCGGATGCGGCCAACCGTCTGAAGCTGACCTATATCACCGCCGGCGGCGTCGGCGAGGAATTGACCAAGCGCGGCTACAAGACCTTCTTCCGCATCAACAACACCGCCGGCTACCAGCGCGCGGTGGAAAAGCTGCTGGAAGAAATGCAGGCGAAATCGGTATCGATCGTCTATTCGACCAAGGAAGCCACCGCCGAGCTGGCGAAAGCGGTGGAAAAGGACCTGGGCGCCAAGGGCATCAAGGTGACGTCGCATGCCTTCGATCCGGCGATCACCGACTTCAAGCCGATCATCAAC
>DATJCV010000165.1:0-9735 GCA_035497775.1 Burkholderiaceae bacterium
ATGGCCGACAAGCCGCTGATCATGGCGCTGGCCAACCCGACGCCGGAAATCCTGCCGGAAGAGGTGAAGGCGGTGCGCAGCGACGCCGTGATGGCGACCGGCCGCTCCGACTTCCCGAACCAGGTCAACAACGTCCTCTGCTTCCCTTACATTTTCCGCGGCGCGCTCGATTGCGGCGCCACCACCATCACGCGCGAGATGGAAATCGCGGTAGTGCACGCGATCGCCGAGCTGGCGCAGGCCGAGCAGTCGGACATCGTCGCCAGCACCTACGGCATCGACAATCTGTCGTTTGGGCCCGAATACCTGATCCCGAAACCCTTTGATCCGCGCCTGATGATGAAGATCGCGCCGGCGGTCGCCAAGGCGGCCCAGCAATCGGGCGTGGCCAGCCGCCCGATCGAGGACCTGGCGGCTTACGAGGAACGCTTGCAGCAATTCGTCTATCACAGCGGCACCTTCATGCGGCCGATGTTCCAGATCGCCAAGAAAGCGCCGGCGGCGAAAAAGCGCATCGTCTTTGCCGAGGGCGAGGAAGAGCGGATCCTGCGTGCGGTGCAGGTGGTGGTCGACGAAAGACTGGCCAAGCCGATCTTGGTCGGCCGGCCGCAGGTACTCGAGCAGCGCATTGCCAAGTTCGGCCTGCGCCTGAAGATGGATGTCGATTTCGAAGTGATCAACCCCGAATTCGACGAGCGCTACCGCGACTATTGGCAGACCTACTTCGAGATGACCAAGCGCAAGGGCGTGACGCAGCAATACGCCAAGCTGGAGATGCGCCGCCGCCTGACCCTGATCGGCGCGATGGTGATCCACAAGGGCGACGCCGACGGCATGATTTGCGGCACCTTCGGCACCACCGCGCTGCACCTGCACTACATCGATCAAGTGCTGGGCAAGCGCGAAGGCGTCAATGTCTATGCAGCGATGAACGCATTGATCCTGCCCAACCGGCAGGTTGTGCTGGTGGACACCCACGTCAATGAAAATCCGAGCGCCGAACAACTGGCCGAGATCACCATCATGGCGGCCGAGGAAATGCGCCGCTTCGGCCTCTTGCCGCGCGCAGCGCTGCTGTCGCACTCGAACTTCGGCTCCAGCAACAGCGAGTCGGCGCAAAAAATGCGCGCCGCGCTGGCCATCATTCGCGACAAGGCGCCGGAACTGGAAGTCGACGGCGAGATGCACGGCGATACCGCGCTGGATTCGAAGCTGCTGAAAAGCTTCATGCCGGATTCCCCACTGACCGATACGCCGAACCTGCTGGTGATGCCCAACATCGACGCTGCCAACATTTCCTACAACCTGTTGAAAACGGCATCCGGCCACGGCATCGCGATCGGTCCGGTGCTGCTCGGCTGCGCCAAGCCGGTGCACATCCTGACGCCGTCGGCGACGGTGCGCCGGATCGTCAACCTGACGGCGCTGTGCGTGGTGGATGCGGTGTCGGAGCGATAGATACACGCAACGAAACTGACAGTAAAAAACAAAACGCTTGCCTTTTACCGGAGGCAAGCGTTTTGTTTTTCTTAAATGGCTGCTCTTTATGAAACAGTAAAGCGGCGCGTTTCGAAACTGACGGCGCCGATGACGGGCGACTCGGCTTTGCAGGAAATTCCAGGAAAATGGGGTAATTCCTGATTCATGCTAAGTGTCGGCGCATCGACAAGCTTGCATTTTGAACCAATTCATTCATAAGGCTTGATATGCTGATGAACGAAGCACGTCTGCAATTCGCTCGAGCTAACTGTTAGTGCTGTTCGTCCGCCGTCGTTGCTTCCCTATACCTCGTTCTCTTCCACGCCGACTGAAAAGGCCGTGTCGGCCCTGTCCCTGTCTGGCAAATCAATTCGAGGAATCGTGCCGCTGTCGACGGCGATGAACTTGTCCATGATTTCGTAGACGTCCTTCAATAGTTCGGGGCCGAAGGCGTGCTCGATGATCCGGTACTGCTCGATAATCAGCGGGCCGAGTTGGGCTACCAGTTTTTCTCCTTTGGACGTCAAGCGGACAATAATCCTGCGCTGGTCTTCTTGCACCCGGGTACGCGTCAGCAGGTCCATATCTTCCATGCGTGACAGTACGCCGGTGAGGCTGGGACTAAGGATTTGGCAGATCACGCAGATCTCGCGTGGCTCCAATTCCTCCATTTCGCTGACCGCGCGGAGGACGCGCCATTGCTGCTCCGTCAAGCCAAAATGGGTGATGATGGGGCGGAAATGGCAGAGCAGATTTTCCCGGGCTCTCAGGAAAAGCTGCGGTAGATTGCGGTACGCAAGCTTGCGGGACATGGTTGATTTTTTAATTTGGCGCACAGTAGCGCTCCTCGTTGAAGGGAATGATATTAGTTGACCGCCAAATAGTTTAATGATTCAATCAGTAATATGTTAGTAAATTTTGGATTGAGGAATCAAATAAAAATTTGACGTATGTTTGTCATTGCTGTTACGGCGCTAGCCCTTTGAATTTCGATGCAAGGATTGGATTGGAGAAAAAATGAACGCTTCGCCAGTTCAGGCGATACCGGACATTCACATCGGACGGACGTACGACCAGCGCGATCCTGAATGCGAAATCCACTATGAGACCTTTGGGCGGCTGGCGGATTTTTTTGGGCGTAATACACCTGTTCATCGGCACCACTTTTTTTTTCAGGTGCATCTGCTGCTGTCCGGCAGTATTCGCCTGAATCTGGATGATCGACTCTATTACGGCACGGGGCCACTGATTATCTTTACCCCACCGGCAACCCCCCATTCCTTTTATACCGAAGAAGAGACCGATGGTCACGTATTGACCGTCCGGCAGGAAGTCGTGCGAGGCTGGCATGGGGCGATGCCGGGGCAATGGCCCGACTCCTTGCTGCGCGAGGCCGCATTTCTTGAATTGAGCGCCCTTTCCGAAGAAAATGCGCAGGAATTCGCCGCGCTCGTGCGGGTTGTCGATTTGTTGCGGGAGGAATTTTTCGCCGACAAAAAGAGCCGTTCCGCAGCCTTATTGGCCTTGGGGCAGTGTTTTTTGATCCATCTCAGCCGCCTATTGCTGACGCAAGAGCTAGTGGCTCCGCGCCAGGAGCGCGGCGAGGATCTGCGTCTTTTCCTCAAGTTCTGTGACATGGTCGAGGCGCATTTTCGCGACCACTTGACGCTGTCCGATTACGCCGCCCGCCTGTCGATCACTGTGCCGCGGCTTAACGATATTTGCCGACGCATGGCGGATCGGCCGTCAAAGGAAGTCGTCCACGAGAGGCTGACCCAGGAAGCGCGCCGCCTGTTGCGCTTCTCCGCCGTTCCGGTCGGCGAGATCAGCTATCAGCTTGGTTTTGCCGATCCGGCTTATTTCTCACGCTTCTTCACCAAGCGTACCGGCATGCCGCCGAGTCAGTACCGTTAGGGAAGGTCTGCACAAAGCATAGCCCGACGAGATGGTGCATTGAACGGGGTGCCTGCTTGCCGGTGAAGTCGCCGTGCGATGTCCTGGCCTTCATACGGGATGCAACTGTGGTCATTTTTCCGGCAGTTCGGCGCTTGTAGCCGATTCAGGCGCACTCATGCCTGCTCCGCCAGCAGTTTGTCGTGCATCATCCATGGGTTCAACAGTGCAAACAGCGGCAAAAGCTGGGCCGTGTTTTTCTTCAAACCCGGGTAGCGCGCCTTGGCGCCGTCGAACCGCCGTTTGATGACCCGCAAGAAGGCTCGGCTTTGGCCCGGAGGCATGCTTTTCATCCTTCGAGTTGGTTGAACAGCACTTCTCTTGGTCGTCCTTGTCCAGCGCCGCGCTTGCTCGTTGGCATGACGCTGTACCAATGCATATCGGCCCTGGCATCGGGCCGCTTGCCCGCGCCTTGGCAACCGACATCGGCGAAGGCTTCCACCTCCTGGTCGTGAAGCAAGGCGTTGGCCTCGACCACATCATCATTCATAATTCGCGCCTGCGCGTGTTTTTGGTCGAGAATCGCAGCCCCAGCCCGTCTGTTTCATGAGCGCATCGTCTCGGCCATCGGTCCTGCCGCCAAGCACAAAAAAGAAGGATATATGCAAACCTTCCTTGGGCAGGCCAGCTTTGCTCACACCATTCTTCCATGAAAAGTACAAGTCTTTTTCTCAAATATACATTCACTAATATGTTAGCAAAAGATTTAATGTTGTTATTGGATCGCTGCCGTTCGTCAACGGCTGCGAGTCGAAAGGGGATGCAATGGCTGAAAGCGGGTTTGACATGACGCGCAGGTTCGTCAGGGTGTTGGGGACCTTGCCGAATGGGCTGATCGAATTTGTGTTCGCCATCGGCGATCCGGATGTCGCAGTGGAACTGGTGATGCCCAAGCCGGCGTTCGACGAGTTCTGCCGCGCTAACGAGGTCGAATTCCTTGTAGCGGAGGCGCCTGCCGAGCCGCAGGCCACCGATGCCGATTTCAAATGGGGAATGCACCAGGCGACGCACCAGCGCTTTCGTACATGATTTTCGGGCGCTTGGGCAATCCGGCGCCAATGTCGTTCTTAAGGAGGAAATAACTATGCAAATGGATTTGCGAACGATAAGCATCACGCCGCTACGCCAGACCTTTGGTCATCTGGCGCGTCGCATGGGCGCCGATAAGCCGGCTTCGCGCTACATGGAAGCCACCATGGATCTGCAGCCGGTGGAGAATTTCCATTACCGTCCTACCTGGGAACCGGAATACGACATCTTCGATCCGCGCCGTACCGCCATCACGATGAAGGATTGGTATGCGCTGAAGGATCCGCGCCAGTACTACTACGGTACCTGGACCCTGGCGCGCGGCCGCATGCAGGAAACCGCCGAGGGCGACTTCGATCTGGTCGAGCAGATGGGCCTGGCCGCCGCCTATTCCAGCACCGGCCGCGATCAGGCGCTGCAGGTATTCCTGCCGCTGCGCCACCTGGCCTGGGCATCCAACATCAACAATTCCTATGTCGCCGCCTATGGTTACGGCATCGCCATCAGCCAGGCTGCCTGCTATGCCAGCATGGACCAACTCGGCATCGCCCAGTACCTGACACGCCTGGGCATCGCCTTCGACGAAATCGACGCGCTTGGCGCCGCCAAGGAAGCCTGGCTGAAGGATGCCAAGTGGCAGGAACTGCGCCGCTATGCCGAAGACCTGATGGTGGAGAAGGACTGGTTCCGACTGTTCGTGGCCCAGGATTTCGTGGTCGAAGGCCTGCTCTATCCGCTGATCTACAACCGCTACAACGACAAGCTCAATGCCGTCCACGGCCCGGTGTTTTCCATGCTGACACGCTTTCAGCGGGAGTGGTTCGCCGAGACCGCCAAGTGGGTCGATGCCGTGCTCAAGGCCGCGGCCGCCGACAACCCGGAAAACAAGGCGCTGCTGGCAAGCTGGATCGCTGAGGCGCGCGAGCGTGCGCTGGCCGCGCTGTCGCCGGTGGCGCGCTTGGCCTTCGGCGACGAAGCCGATGCTGTCATGGAAGAAGTGGTGCAAACCCTCAACGCCCGCGCCGCCAAGGCCGGCATCACCCTTTAACGCAAAGAAAGGGAAGCCGCATGTCTTACGCATTCATTGCATTCCAGAAGAACGAAGAATCCCGCTGCATCGTCGAGGCGATTGTCGAAGACAATCCGGGCGCCATCGTCAACGACCAGCCGGCGATGGTGAAGGTCGATGTGCCGAACCGCCTGGTCATCAAGCGCGCCACCGTCGAGGAAAAGATGGGCCGCGACTTCGATCTGCAGGAATTGCAACTGCACCTGATCACGATCTCGGGCCACCTGGACGAGACCGACGACGAATTCACCCTGAGCTGGAATTCCTGATTCCGGCGCCCAAGGAGACGACACCATGGATATGAAAGTCAGCAAGAAGCTCGGCCTGAAAGAGCGCTACACGATGATGACGCGTGACCTGGGCTGGGACACTACCTACCAGCCGATGGACAAGGTCTTCCCCCAGACCTCGTATGAAGGCATCAAGATTCACGACTGGAACAAGTGGGAAGATCCGTTCCGCCTGACCATGGACGCCTACTGGAAGTACCAGTCGGAGAAGGAGCGCAAGCTGTACGCGATTCTCGACGCCTTCAACCAGAACAACGGCCACCTGTCGGTCACCGATGCGCGTTACATGAACGTGTTGAAGCTCTTTCTCGGCTCGACCCCGCCGCTGGAGTTGATGGCCGCGCGCGGCTTTTCCATGGTCGGCCGCCAGATGGTCGGCGCCGGTCCGCGCGTCGCCTGCCTGATGCAGTCGGTGGACGAGTATCGCCACTTCCAGACCCAGATCCACTCGATCTCGAACTACAACAAGTTCTACAGCGGCATGAGCGAGTTCGCCCACCAGCAGTCGCGCATGTGGTATCTGTCGGACGGCAAGTCCTTCTTCGACGACGCCATCACCGCCGGTCCGTTCGAGTTCATGGTCGCGATCGGCTTCGCTTTCGAATACGTGCTGACCAACATCCTGTTCGTGCCCTTCATCTCCGGCGCGGCCTACAACGGCGACATGGCGGCGATGACGGTCGGCTTTTCGGCGCAGTCCGACGAGGCGCGTCACATGACGCTCGGCCTGGAGTGCATCAAGTTCATGCTGGAGCAGGACCCGGACAACTTGCCCATCGTGCAGCGTTGGATCGACAAGTGGACCTGGCGCGGCACCCGCAAGCTGGCTTCGGTCGGCATGATGATGGATTACATGCTGCCGAAGCGCATCATGAGTTTCAAGGAAGCCTGGGAAATTTACTTCGAGCAGAACGGCGCCGCGCTGTTCAACGACTTGGCGCGCTACGGCGTCAAGGTGCCGAAGTGCTTCCAGCAGACCATCGAGGAAAAGGAACACGTGACGCACCAATCGTGGATCGGTTTCTACATGAAGCCGAACTCGGCGAGCTTCCACACTTGGGTGCCGGGCAAGGATGAGCTCGACTGGCTGTCGGAGAAATATCCCAACACCTTCGACAAGTACTATCGCCCGACGCTGGAACACTGGGACAAGATGGAGAAGGCCGGCAAGCGCTTCAACAACACGACGCAGCCGATGAATTGCCAGTGCTGCGTGAACACGATCAAGTACAACGATCCCAAGGATCCGGACACCATCTGCTTCCGCGAGTCGGTGTATAAGGGCGAGAAGTTCCACTTCTGTTCCGACCACTGCAAGGAAATCTTCGATTTCGAGCCGGAGAAGTACGTCCAGACCTACATTTCGTCGCACCAGGCACTGCAGGGCAATTGCGCGCCAGAAGGCGTCGATCCCAACGCGCCGGACTTCAATCCGGGCGAGCACATGGAAGCCTTCTGGCGTCTCGATCCGGCCGTGAAGGGCGACTTCAACGGCTCGCAGGATCAGAAGAATTTCGCTGCCTGGCGCGATCAGGCGACCAAGAACTGAACAGGGAGAGCAAGATGAGTGTTACCGCCTTGGGTAATTATGAATTCCAGTCCGCCGACGCGCTGGAAAAATACAAGGGCAAGCAGCTCCTGTACATCAACTGGGAAAAGCACCGCATGTTCTCGCGTCCGTTCGTGTTGGCGTTGCCGCCGGAGACGCCGTTCTCGGTGATCTTGGAAAAGTACATTCCCGAAGCCTTCAACTTCCATCCGGATTTCCCGCACATCGACTGGAGCAAGGCGACCTGGCAGAACTCCCATACGCCTTTCACGCCGGACCCGGCCAAGAGCCTGAAGGACAACGGCGTCGGCCACAAGGATTTGATCCGCTTCACCACGCCGGGGCTGGATGGCATCGCGGGGACGGGCTATTGATGCCGGACGTTCCGGCCCTGTCATTCCGGGGAGCGTAGCGACAAGGAACCTCAAGCTTCGCCGTTGTGGGTGATCGCCGAGGTTCCTTACTTTGTTCGGAATGACAGGCGTGTAGCGCATTCTGGTTTTTCTGGAAACAACATCATGAGTTACGAACTGAGCATCGAGCCGCTGGGCCGGACCATCGACGTCGAGGATGGGCAAACCATCCTCGACGCCGCGCTGCGTGCCGGCGTCTATCTGCCGCACGCCTGCGGCCAAGGTTATTGCGGCACCTGCAAGATCACCGTCACCGATGGCGAGATCGACCATGGCAACGCTTCCAACTTCGCGCTGATGGATTACGAGCGCGAGGAGGGCAAGGCGCTGGCCTGCTGCGCCAAGTTGGAAGCCGACACGGTGGTCGAGGCGGAAATCGAGGTGGACGAGGATGCGCGCGACTTGCCGGTGCGCGATTATCACGGCACGGTCAGCCGCATCGAAGACCTGACGCCGACCATCAAGGGCATCTGGATCACGCTCGACAATGGCGAAATGCTCGACTTCCAGGCCGGCCAGTACGTCAACCTGCAACTGCCACAGGAAATCGGGGTGCGCGCCTTTTCGCTGGCGAATGCGCCGTCCAGCGGTAACGAGGTCGAGCTGAACATCCGTATCGTGCCGGGCGGGGCGGGCACCTCCTGGGTGCACCAGACATTGAAGGCGGGCGACCGCATCAGCCTGTCCGGGCCGTACGGCCGCTTCTTCGTGCACAAGTCGGCCAATCTGCCTTCGCTGTTCATGGCCGGCGGCTCCGGCTTGTCCAGCCCACGTTCGATGATTCTCGATTTGCTGGAGGAAGGTTTGCAGCATCCCATCACGCTGGTCTACGGCGCGCGCAATCAGCAGGAGCTGTACTACCACCGGGAGTTCCTGGAGCTGGCTGCGAAGTATCCGCAGTTCAGCTATGTGCCGGCATTGTCCGACGAGCCGGCCGACAGCGATTGGCAAGGCTTTCACGGCTTCGTGCATGAAGCGGCCAAGGACAAGTTCGACAACGACTTCCGCGGCCGCAAGGCTTACCTGTGCGGGCCGCCGCTGATGATCGAAGCCTGCATCACTACCTTGATGCAGGGCCGGCTGTTCGAGCGCGACATCTATACCGAGAAATTTTTCTCGGCGGCCGATGCGCAGCAGGTGCGCAGCCCCTTGTTCAAGCGCGTCTGACAAAGCAAGGGCCGTCGGTCGCACGAGCGCGGCTCCGGCTTGTTTCTCTTGTCACGTCCGCCGGTGGCGGCGCCAAGAATGCACAGGGCCTAAGACCGGTGCATCGCGTTCGCCACCGGCTCTGATTTCATCCCGAAAATCTTGCTGTGAATCATTGACTCGCTAATATATTAGTGATGTAATCTCTAATATGTTAGCAATTTTGGGCGCCCGCCCGATTACAAAGAGGAGAAGACAAATGTCGATGAAATTCCGCAGCCTTGCCCTGATTGGCGCCATGGCCGTTTCCCTGCCCGCGGTCGCTCAGGAAGTCACCTTCAAGGTGGCGCACTTCCTGCCATCCGCCGCCCCAACCCAGCAGCGCGTGCTGCAGCCGTGGTGCGAAGACATGAAGAAGGAATCCAACGGTCGCATCGCCTGCCAGTTCTATCCCGCCATGCAGCTCGGCGGCACGCCGGCGCAATTGGCCGATCAGGTCAAGAACGGTGTGGCCGACGTGGTGTGGACCGGCCCCGGTTACTCGGCCGGCCGCTTCCCTGCGATCGAAGCCTTCGAATTGCCGTTCATGGTGTCCGACGCGCTGTCTGGCAGCCGCGCAGTGTGGAAGTATTACAAGCAGTACGCTCAGCAGGAATTCGCTGCCTACAAGGTGCTGGCATTCCACGTCGATGGCGGCCAGGCGGTGCATACCTCCGGCAAGCAAGTCACCGGCCTGGCCGGCTTTTCGGGCCTGAAGCTGCGTACTTCCACCCGTCTCGGCGCCAAGACCCTGACCGCTCTGGGCGG